>NZ_JBTOQI010000045.1:0-269497 GCF_055283875.1 Pseudomonas sp. HP_14
CCGCCGGCCCCCCCCCCCCCGCCCCCCCCCCCCCCCCCCCCCCCCCCCCCCCCCCCCCCCGCCCCCCACAAACGCCACTCAGACACGCCGCAACACGTAAAACTTGCTGTCCACCTTCATCACCGGAAAGCTCTCCGGCAACTCTTCTTTAGCCACCTGAGCAAAACCGTGTTTTTCGTAAAACCGGTGCGCAGCCAGAAACTTGTCGGTGGTGCCCAGGTAGATGTCTTTCACGCCGCGCTGCCAGGCCTCCTCAAGCAAGGTGCTGAGCAACTTCGCTGCAACCCCGAACTCACGCCCGCGAAAAGGCGCCGCCACGAACATTTTGCGCAGGGCTGTCTGCTGCGCGCCGATGTCTTTGAGGCCGATGGTGCCGATCACCTGCCCGTCCTGTTTAGCAACCCAGAAATCACCGTTGCCGACCTGATAGAAGTCCGGAATGGCTTGCAGGTCCGGCTGGTCTTCAGCGGTTATCGCTATGCCGAACTCTTCGCGCTGGATGGGCAGGATCACGTCGACAACGCCCTGCTGATCGGCGCTCTCGAAACGATAAATCTGGATGTTGCTGGCGGTTGAGGTTGGCAAAACACAGGTCTCCTTCGTGTGGGGCGAGCGCCGAAAGCAGCAGATATTTGCATAGCTATGCCGCTTACATAACCCTGTCATTGATGAAAAATTGCGGCGCATGAGGAAATTTTATGTGAGGCAGTTCTCTCCGTAAGCGTAGGAATCAGCCTAAAAGCTTGTGAGCCATCAAAAAGCCATTGTCAGCGCAAGGATGCCGCTTATAATCCCGCGCCCTGCGCTGCAAACGACATTCGCTCGCAACAGGGGGTCTCATTGAGCCGCCAACAGAAGGCTGCTTTTTCAAACGGATTTGCATAGCGGCTGGCTCAGTCCCTGCTATCTATTTCAGGGAATGAAGCTTCATGTCTTCTCGTGCATTGACTGCTCTTGTGCTGCTCGCTGCTCTGCAACTGACAGGCTGCTCTGCCTTCCGTAGCTACGACACCGAACTCAAAGAAACCAACCTGCAGCTTGCCAGCGGCAACGTTGACGGTGCCTTGGGCGTGCTGGAAAAGAACAACACCAGCGCCGACAAGGATCTGCTCTACTACTTCGAGAAGGGCGAGTTGCTGCGCGCCAAGGGTGACCTTGCAGGCAGCCAGACCGCATGGCGGGCCGCTGATAACGTGGTCTACCAGTGGGAAGAGTCCGTCAAGCTGGACACCGACAAGTACCTGGCCCAGTTCGGCAGCTTCCTGGTCAATGACAAAGTGCGTCGCTACGAAGGTTATGACTATGAAAAGGTCATGCTGACCACGCAGATGGCTTTGAACCTGCTGGCGAAGAATGACTTTGAAGGCGCACGCGTCGAGATCAAGAAAACTCACGAACGTGAAGCCGTGATTGCAGAACTGCGTGACAAGGAATACCTGAAGAGCGAAGAAGAGGCAGAAAGCAAAGGCGTAAAAACCGAATTCAAGGACCTGAAGGGCTACCCGGTAGCCTCCCTTGATGCACCTGAAGTTGTTGGCCTCAAGAACAGCTATCAGAGTGCGTTCAGCCATTACCTGTCCGGCTTCGTCTATGAAGCCATGGGCGAGAAAGGCCTGGCTGCGCCGGGTTACCGCAAGGCGGCAGAACTACGTCCGAACACGCCACTGCTCGATGAAGCACTACTCAAGCTCGACAGCGAGCAGAGCAAGGACGGCTACAGCGAAGTGCTGATCGTGGTACAGAGTGGCTTTGCTCCGGCACGCGATTCGGTGCGCATTCCGCTGCCACTGCCCATCAGCGGCAACCTGGTGATCACCCCGCTGTCGTTCCCGGTGATCAAGCCGGACACAACCACCGCAGCCTTCACCCAGATCGGCCTGGACGGTCAGCAGATCAACCTGACCAAACTCAACAGCACCACTGATATGTCTCGTCGCGCACTGCGTGATGACATGCCCGGGATCATTCTGCGCACCACCGTTCGTGCGATTACCCGCGGCGTCGCGCAAAAGCAGATCAATGACGTGAACCCGCTTGCCGGTCTGGCCGTGGGTATCGCCTCAGCCATTACCGAAGGTGCAGACACACGTACCTGGCGCACGCTGCCGGACAACACTCAGGTTGCCCGCCTGCGCCTGCCTCAAGGCATGCATAGCGTGATCCTGCCTTCCACCACCGGCGGTACCCATGTGCAGGTCAAGGTTGATCAGCGTTATCAAGTCGTCGCGCTGCGTGCCATTGGCAATCAGGTTTATACCGACGGCCTGATTGCTCAGGTAATGCCATCGACTGCACCGCAAGCCATCGCGACCACCAAACAACCCTGAACGGAGTCCCACCATGCGTATCAAGATTCTCGGCGCACTCGCTATGGCCCTGCTTGTGGGCTGCGCCACCCCGCCGCCACCGGCGCCCGGCAGCGCGGCCAGCAAAGTGGTGCCGCTGGGTAACATGAAGAACATCGAAGTAGGTGCCATGCGCGTTGCCCGCGAAAACGGGTTTCTCACCGTCAATGTGCAGCTCAATAACACCAGCAGCTACAACAAGCAGATGTATTACCGCTTCGCCTGGCTGGGCAACGACGGCTTTCCCGTAGCCGATGCAGAGGCCTGGAAAAGCACGACACTGTATGGCACCCAGACCAGCTACCTGCCCGCTATTGCACCGACGCCGAAAGCCACTGACTTTCGCCTCGAAGTGAAGACGCCTTGATCTACCCCCTATTTTGTTCAGTTGAAGAGAACTCCCGAATGCTGTTTATCCGCCTGTGCTCCATCGCCGCTGTCGCCCTGCTCGCCACCGGTTGCGCCAACAACTCACCGTCGCTGGGCAGCAAGAACATCAGCTACGGCGACACCAAAGCTGTTGAAACCATCACCAACGAATTCGGCTCCACCGATCTGCAGATGATCGCCGAGTCCATGACTCGCTCGCTGGCTCAATCCGGCATTCTGCAAGGCCGTCCGGTGGTTCAGGTTTACGACGTAAAGAACAAGACCAGCGAGTACATCGACACCCGTGAGATCACCACGTCGATCAAGACCCAACTGATGAAATCCGGTACCGCCCGCTTCGCCAGCGACAATACTGAAATGCAGAGCCAGGTTGATCAGCTCAAGCTGCAAAACCAGAGCGGCCTGTACAAGAAATCGACTGTCAGCAAAACCGGCAATATGGTCGCTGCCAAGTACCGCCTGGAAGGCTCGATCAGCTCCATCGTCAAGCGCAGTGCCGATTACAAGGACGTCTTCTATAAATTCAGCCTGCAACTGATCGATGTAGAAAGCGGGCTGGCTGAGTGGATGGACGAGAAAGAAATCCGCAAAACCACGGAGCGTTAATCAATGCGTGCATGGATGGGTATCTTCGGCCTGTTGTGCGCCTTCGGCGTTCAGGCCGCACCGAAAATCGCAGTCACCGACCTGGCTTTTCAGGAACGTGTAGAGGCTTATATCCACACTGTTTCGGCAAAGAACAACTTCCAGGCTAACTACTACAGCGCCAGCGGCTCATCCAGCTATGACGAGTACGAGGCTCGCTACAGCTATATCGAGCAGGGAGAGCTGCGCAAATTCAGCGGCGATATCAAAGGCGAGATTCTCAAGTCCGGGATGTTCCAGCTTGTGCAGGGGACGCCCTACACCGCCGGGTCCAAAGAGGACGTTTATGACGTCATCAAGCGCATCAAGAACGGCAGCTTCAAGGGCGCGGACTACGTGTTGTTCGGCACCGTTTCGGATGTCGACTTCCAGCAGGACATCGGCGAGCTGGCCAACACCAACAGCTATTCGGCGATTCTGGGTCTGACGCTGGTGGCGGACTTCAGCCTGATCAACACCCGGACTTTCGAAATCACCTCGGCGTTCACGGCCATGGGTGAGGGGCAGGACACCAAACTGGTCAACAGCCGCGACGTTAAAGTCTCTCTGAATCGCCCCCGTGTTGTGCGGGACGTGTCCCAATCAATCGGTGTGGATGTCGCCCGCCAACTGCGCGAGCAACTGCGCGGCGAAGTGGAATACACCGGGCAGCCGATGCAGCAGAACAATCTGCCAAGGGATGAAGCTCCGAAGATTTTGCGCTGAGTAAAAAGGGGCGGCTTTTATAGCCGCTCCGTCGCCCGGATTGAAATGGTATTTCCCGTGGGAGCGAATTCATTCGCGACGGCGGCGGTCCTGAAAAATATCCGGGGCTGACACACCGCTTCGCGAATGAATTCGCTCCTACCGGTTTATCCGACACGTCCAGGGTTTGTTGTTTGCCCTTGCACCGCTATCATCGCGGCATCTTGCGGGGGACTTGTGAATGCTTAACGCTCTATGGCTCGGTTTTTTTCTGATTGCAGCAATCTCCGCATTCGGCCAGTGGCTGATTGGTGGTAACGCTGGCATTTTCGCAGCCATGGTCGAAAGCATCTTCGCCATGGCCAAGCTGTCGGTTGAAGTCATGGTGCTGCTGTTTGGCACACTGACGCTCTGGCTGGGCTTTCTGCGAATTGCGGAGAAAGCCGGGATCGTCGACTGGCTGGCAAAAGTCCTCGGCCCGCTGTTTCTACGTCTGATGCCCGAAGTCCCCTCTGGCCACCCCGCCCTTGGCCTGATTACGCTCAACTTCGCTGCTAACGCTCTGGGACTGGATAACGCGGCAACGCCTATCGGCCTCAAGGCCATGCGTTCCCTGCAGGAACTGAACCCCAGCCAGACCACCGCCAGTAATGCGCAGATTCTGTTTCTGGTACTCAACGCGTCTTCGCTGACCCTGCTGCCCGTCTCTATTTTCATGTATCGCGCCCAGCAAGGTGCAGTGGACCCTACGCTGGTGTTCCTGCCGATCCTGCTGGCAACCAGCGCCTCAACGATCGTCGGCCTGTTGTCGGTTGCATTCATGCAGCGTCTGCGGCTGTGGGATCCGGTCGTGCTGGCCTACCTGATCCCCGGCGCACTGCTCCTCGGCGGTTTCATGGCATTACTGGCAACCATGTCGGCGGCAGCATTGGCGGGCCTCTCTTCCATCCTCGGAAACCTGACGTTGTTCGGCCTGATCATTATGTTTCTGGTGATCGGCGCGTTGCGCAAGGTGCAGGTCTATGAGGCGTTTGTCGAAGGCGCGAAGGAAGGTTTCGACGTCGCCAAAGGCCTGTTGCCCTATCTGGTAGCGATGCTCTGCGCGGTCGGCGTGCTGCGTGCTTCGGGTGCTTTGGATCTGGGCCTGGAAGGCATTCGTCACCTGGTTCAATGGCTCGGTCTCGACACCCGCTTTGTCGACGCTCTGCCCACCGCAATGGTCAAGCCATTCTCAGGTAGTGCAGCCCGGGCACTGCTGATCGAGACCATGCAGACCCAAGGCGTGGACAGCTTCGCGGCTCTGGCAGCCGCGACGATTCAAGGCAGTACCGAAACCACGTTCTACGTGCTGGCTGTCTACTTCGGTGCTGTAGGCATTCAGCGCGCCCGCCATGCAGTGGGCTGCGCGCTGCTGGCTGAACTTTGCGGCGTGATCGCAGCGATCATGGTCACTTACTGGTTCTTCGGGGCTACTGCGCAGTAATACTCATGGCTGCTCGGCCGCAGGCTCGGCAGCCTCTGGTTTCACGTCCGGCTGAGCCGCTTCAGGCTGAGCGGCCTCAGGTTGCTTCAACTCCGGCTCTGAACCTTGTGGTGCGGCTTCCTCTTTATCACTGGCGCTGTCATCACCACCCGGCTTGAGGCGGATGATACGGCCGCCCGGTCGAGTGACTGCGGGCTGATCAGCCTCGGCGACTTCAAAGCGCAGCACACCAATCATCTGCCCGTCTTCTGTCAGCACCCTCACCTGCCATTTGCCAACAGCGTCCTGCGGGAAATTACGCTTGTGAGTCCATGCCCGGTAGCCTTCCTTACGACCGCCATGGATATCCAGCGCGATACGGTCGACCTCTTTGCCGTTGTGCCTCCACACGTGATAAATGCGCTCATCCAGACCACGCGGGGCATTGATCGAGGTGTAGGCGTACAAACCACTGCTGCGGACCTGATTGGCGCTCACTTCAGTAATGCTATCGCCGGGAGTACGGTTCTTGTTGTCGAAGTCGGTACTCACCGCCACCTCGGTAAGCCACAAAGTTGCAGGTGGCACCCAGGAACGTAGCAGCCAGCCTGCGCCGCCAATAACCAGAATGGTCACGACCACTCCGACTCCGCGCCGCCAGCTGTTGACCGGGAAACTCGATATCAGGCTGGGGAATGACAGCAGCATGGCGATGCCAAGCGACAGTTTGTAACTCTCGGCCGTGGTCAGGTGCAGGATGATCGGCAACGCGGTCAGCAATGCTGCAAAGAGCGTCAGCGTATGCAGCGCCATAAACAGCCAGCGCCGGGGCGCGAGCCATTTGTAGTACAGCGGGTCAATGATGGAAATCAGCCCAGCCGCGCCCAGCATCCCGGTAAAAATCGCCTGGGCGCTGTTCCATGTGGTGGTGATGAAGAAGAACGGCAGGACGAAGAACAGACTCTCCTGGTGGATCATCTGCGTGCCATAACGCAGCAGTCCGGCAGGGATCTGGCGTTTGAAGACTTTGGTGAACAGCACCATGGCGCTGCTTTCGACCATCAACCACAGCCAGCTGAGCAGCATGACCACCGCAATCCACGTCGCCAGGCCTTCCTGGCGATCGACGAGGATGAAGCTCGCAATACCCGAAATGAAACCACCCGCCGCAATCAGCCCCGGATAACGCTTCATCAGTTCAACGATGCGGGTGAGCAGGGATTTCCATTGAGGCATTTCGGCGATTCACTTGGTGGCTGGAAAAAGGGTCAGCAGGATAACAGTGCTGCCAGTGAATTCATTGTTCGGTGTTCTGATACGGCTATCTCGGGAGCTGCGCCGGTGGCGGGGCTAATACAAAACCCTGTAGGAGTGACCGGGTTGGCGATCCACATTGCTCCCGGTAGCAATTCATCAATCAGAACAACTTTGCCTGATTAAACGCTATCGCGAGCAAGCACACTCCTACAGGTCCAATGTTTGCCGCGAGACTCAAGTGTCCACAACGCGCCGACGATAAGCACTTACTCGCCATCCCACCAGCAACACCAGTAAGCCCGCCACTGCCGTCGTCAGCCAGAACAGCCCGTCATAACTCAGCAGCGGCTGTTCAGTGCGCCAGTAGCTCTTCTGTTTGAGTAACTCACGCAGAGCACGGTTGGCGCTGTCCAGACTAACCGCTTTATAACGCTTGGACGGATCTGCAAACCGGCCCTTCTCGTAGTCGTTGAGCGCGCCCCAGTAATAATCCGCCAGGGCACTGTTGCCCTGCACGGCCCAGGCCTGCTTGGCGATGGTCGCTTGCTTGATACGAGCGAATGCCGCCGGATCAAGACCATCGGTCTGCAGATGCTCAAGCATGACCCGGATGTCTTCCTTGGCCTGATCAACGTCATCGCGCTCAAGATCAGCATTCAGACTCATGAAACCGCTGCCACCAAACACTTCCCGATCGACCCACGGCCCGTAGGACAAACCATGCTTGAGTCGCAGGTCGCTATAGAGCGCCCATTCGAGGTAGTCGCTGACCAACTCCAGCGTTTCATCGTGCTGATCGTCCAGCAACGGTTCATTGAAAATCAAATGCAGCCGCGCGGCGTCGCCCAATGCGCCGCGAATCAACGTGCGGTCATTCTCGGCATTGTCATTGGCCTCGGCCAAGGGCGGATGCTCTATGGGATCGAGCGCGTCCAGTTCACCAAACGTACGCTCCATATAGCCAGGCAGCAGCCGATCCAGGTCGCCCACCATGATCAGCGTCATGTTGTTGGGTGCATACCAGGAACTGAAAACCTCTTGAACCTGTTCCAGAGTGATGTGATCGACTTGCGGACGCTCGGCACATTTGAGGCCCATCTCCACGGCCAACTGGCTGCTGGCTCCATGGCCCAGATCCTTGCGGTCCAGCCAGCGCTGCAAGTGCGAGTAATGGCCGCCGTCTTCACGCTCGACGATACGTTTCACCGTATCCAGATCAGCCTGATCGAAGTGAGTTTTGGTCAGCACTTCCAGTAGCAGATCCAGCACCTTGCGCTGGTTTTGCGCCGGGGCTTCAATCACGAACGTAGTATCGGTATTACTGGTGAAGGCGTTCCAGTCGCCCCCCAGCGCCTGCATGCGCTCTTCCAGCCCACCTTCGCCTGCATCATCAACACCGCTGAACAGCAAGTGCTCCAGCAGATGCGGCAGCTCTTTGTCTTCGCAAGAAAAGTCATCAAAGCCTATGCCGACTACCAGGCGAATCGCCACATGGCCTTTCTCATAGCCAGGTTTGAGCAGCAGTTGCAGACCGTTGGGCAACAGGTAGCCCTCAACCTGAAAACGGTCGAGAGCAGATGAAGGCAGTGCGATCAAAAACAGACAAGCGAACAGCAGGCAACGCATAAAACATTGCTTCCTTGCGGATCGGTATGTCTAACAGACTTCGATGTGCCCGGTACGTTCACATCCCGTCTTTTACGCTGACTGCTCAGGCTCGCTTTCGCTAGACAGTGCGCCGGTGTCAGCAGTTTCCAGCACCGCGTAGGCACTGCTGCAGAACAGCGAGTTGAGACGCTTCATGTCGGCGATCAGCTCAAGGTGCAGCGAGCTGGTCTCAAGGCTCTGCACGACTTTGCGCTGTAAGCGGCTGACGTGTGCGTGGGCCAGACGTCGTTCCTGTGCCCGGAAGCGGCGTTTCTCACGCAACAACTGGCGAGCGCTTTCCGGATCGCTGCTGAGAAACACCGACAGCCCCAGCCGCAAGTTGGATAACAACTGGGACTGCAGGCCCGCCAGCTCTTCTAACCCGACCTCGGAAAACGAGCGGCGCTGAGAGGTTTTCTGCTGCTGGATTTTGCGCAGCATGCGTTCGATCAATCCGGCAGCCAGTTCCAGATTGATCGTCAGCTCGATGATCTCCGCCCAGCGCCGGTTGTCTTGCTCGCCGAGATCTTCCCGGGGCATCTGCGCCAGATACAGCTTGATTGCGCTGTACAGCGCCTCGACATCATCGTTGAGGCGCCGCATTTCCTGGGTCATGGACGTTTGTGTACCGCGCAACACTTCCAGCATCGAGCCGAGCATGCCTTCGATCAGGTCGCCCATGCGCAGGGTTTCCCGCACCGCGTTGGCCAACGCCAGGCTGGGCGTAGAAAGTGCTGTCAGGTCCAGATGGCGCGGCTTGGCCAACCCGTTTAGTTCAGGACGCTCCGGCAAGATGACCGAACACAGCCGCGCCATTGGACCGACCGTGGGCAACATGACCAGGCAGCGCGCGGTGTTGTAGATCAGGTGAAAGCCGATGACCATGTCTTGCGGGCTGAAGCCCAGGCTGTCGATCCAGTGCACCAGCGGATCAAGCACCGGAATAACCAGCAGCAGGCCAAACAACTTGTACAGCAAGCTGCCCAGCGCCACTTGGCGACCGGCCACGTTCTGCATGCTGGTACTGAGGAATGCCAGCATGCCGCTGCCGATGTTGGCGCCGATCACCAGACCGATAGCAACCGGCAGACTGATGATCTCAGCCCCCGCCAGCGTTGCGGTCAGCAGAACTGCGGCAAGGCTTGAGTAGGAGATCATTGCGAACAACGCGCCAACCAAGGCATCCAGCAGCAAATCACCGGTTAACGAAGCGAACAACACTTTGACGCCCGCGTTTTGCGTGATTGGCGCAGCAGCGGTGACGATCAATTGCAGTGCCAGCACAATCAACCCGAGGCCAATAGCAACACGGCCGAGCTGGCCCAGGCGGGTTTGCTTGCGAGACAGGAAGAAAACCACGCCGAGAAAAATCAGCAGTGGCGACAGCCAGGACAAATCAAACGTCAGAACACGCGACATCAACGCGGTACCGACATCCGCACCCAGCATGATCGCCAGAGCAGGGGTCAGCGCCATCAGGCCCTGACCCACAAATGAAGTCACCAACATGGCGGTGGCATTGCTGCTCTGCACAACCGCGGTCACCAGGATACCGGCGATAAAAGCCAGCGGACGCTTGGACATGTTCTGGCTGATGACCTGACGCAACTGCGCGCCGTACACGCGCAAAATGCCGGTACGAACAATGTGAGTGCCCCAGATCAGCAAGGCCACGGCCGAAAGCAAATCGAGCAGGGTCAGCATACGGAAAGCCCCCTGAGGTGTGCCCATGCGGGCAATGAATTGAAGGTGCAGCGAATGGCGCGTGTAATGGCTTTACTAACCTTTAGTCGGCCTTTGGCTTAAATGCCAGCATTGCATCGCATCAGCCCATTGAAACAAATCTGTAATAAATCAGCCATCTACATTTGCGTACAGGCCGCGCACTCCCCTGTAGGAGTGAACGTGTTCGCGATCTGGCGCGAAGCGGCAGCAACGGCAGCGACTCGGTGCATTTGCTGAAACAGAGTCGCCAGATTTAAGACTGCTACGCAGCCGTTCGCGAACAAGTTCACTCCTACAGGTATAGCGGCCGGGCCATCAGCAAAAAAAAGGGGCACATCACTGCGCCCCGTTTTTTTAACAACACACCGGTTTACTGCCCCGGAACGTCTTTACGCAGCTTGACCGGCTCGCTTTGCGCCTTCTTCTTGGCGTGCGCGATGCGCATCTTGATGTTGATCGCTTCAACAGCAAGGGAGAACGCCATTGCGAAGTACACGTAACCTTTAGGCACATGCACGTCGAACGCTTCGGCGATCAATACGGTACCGACAACGATCAGGAACGACAGCGCCAACATCTTGAGCGATGGGTGCTTCTCGATGAAGTCGCTGATGGTACCTGCGCACAACATCATCACCAGTACGGCAACCACAATCGCGGCCACCATGACCGGCACGTGGGAAACCATGCCGACAGCAGTGATCACTGAGTCCAGCGAGAACACGATGTCGATGATCGCGATCTGGATGATGGTGTAGATGAACTTGCCACCTTTGCCACCCGGTGCGTCCGCCGATTCTTCTTCGCCTTCCAGGCCGTGGTAGATCTCTTGCGAGCTTTTCCACAGCAGGAACAGACCACCAAAGAACAGAATCAGGTCGCGGCCCGAAATGCCCTGCCCCATCACTACGAACAGATCAGCGGTCAGACGCATGACCCACGTAATCGATAGCAGCAGCAGGATGCGGGTGACCATGGCCAGCGCCAGACCGAAAATCCGGGTACGCGCCTGCATGTGCTTGGGCATGCGGCTGACCAAGATCGAGATCATGATGATGTTGTCGATGCCCAGAACAATCTCCAGGGCAGTCAGGGTAAAGAAAGCAATCCATATTTCAGGACTGGTCAGCCATTCCATTTTGTAATCCTTTGAGCGTTTAAACTTTTGCGGCCCAGACCCGACGATGAAGACCGGGGCATGGGCCGCAAAACAAGTGAGCCGACTTTATAGACTGCTGTAGAAAGGAAAGATCCCCATCAGCAAAGCGGCAACCATTATGCACAGGCAAACCAGAACTGCCCACTTCAAGGTGAAGCGCTGGTGGTCACCGAATTCGATACCGGCCAGTGCTACCAGCAGGTAAGTCGAAGGAACCAGCGGGCTGAGCAAGTGAACCGGCTGACCGACGATGGAGGCACGGGCCATTTCCACCGGCGAGATACCGTAGTGAGCAGCCGCTTCAGTCAATACCGGCAACACGCCAAAGTAGAACGCGTCGTTGGACATGAAGAAGGTAAACGGCATGCTGACCAGTGCAGTAATGACCGCAAGGTACGGGCCCATTGCGTCCGGAATCACTGCCAACAGACTCTTGGACATGGCATCAACCATGCCCGTGCCGGTCAGAATGCCGGTGAAGATACCTGCGGCGAAGATCAAACCTACCACTGAGAGCACGCTACCGGCGTGAGCCGCCACACGGTCTTTCTGATCCTGCATGTTGGGGTAGTTGATGATCATCGCGATACTGAACGCGATCATGAACAGCACTGGCAACGGCAACAGGCTCATGATCAGCGAGATCATCAGCACCAGTGTCAGCGCACCGTTGAACCAGATCATCTTCGGACGACGAGCATCCGGAAACTGTGAAACACTGATTTCGCTGTGATCGGCTTCATCGCCCTGCAGATGCAGTTCGCCCAAACGAGCGCGCTCACGCTTGCCATAGAAGTAAGCAATCAGCAGAAGTGCAACCACCCCGGCGAACATGGCCGGAATCATCGGTACGAAAATATCGGATGCTTCCACATGCAACGCACTGGCTGCGCGGGCGGTCGGCCCACCCCATGGGGTCATGTTCATGATGCCGCCCGCCAGAATGATCAGGCCGGCCATGATGCGTGGGCTCATACCGATGCGGCTGTACAGCGGCAGCATCGCTGCGACGCAGATCATGTAAGTCGTTGCGCCGTCACCGTCCAGAGAAACCACCAGTGCCAGCACCGCAGTACCCACCGATACTTTCATCGGGTCGCCTTTGACCCACCTCAGAATCTGACGCACGGCCGGGTCGAACAGACCCGAGTCGATCATCAAGGCGAAGTACAGAATGGCGAACATCAGCATGACGCCAGTCGGCGCGAGCTTGGTGATACCGGCCAGCATCATCGGGCCGATTTCGGTGGCGAAACCGCCGAAAATGGCAAACAGGATCGGCACCAGAATCAGGGCAATCAGCGCGGAAAGGCGCTTGCTCATGATCAGGTACATGAAAGCAATCACCATGGCAAAGCCAAGGAAGGTCAACATAGTAAATACTCCAGGCGGTACGCGATTGGCTAAGGCAAAAGGCTAATCAGCTCAAAAAGAGCGGCGCAGGGAGTGGGGGCGAAAGCGGGGAATGCAGCAGGGCACTAGAGCACATCAGGGTCACCATTTGTTGTTGTTAACTGGGCCTTTGTACGTCTTGAAACGCACATGTGGCTGACCGGTCTGTTGCCGGCGGTGGATGGATGCTAATCGGCCAAGCTTTCATTCAGCTTTCGCTGCTGAAACCTTTGAGCGTTAGTTTTTTATGACGAATGCGAGCCTGAACGGTCAGAAGCTCATCAGCACGTCCAGAACAAGGGAAAAGGGATATGGGCCAGATCACTACCGGCGGATGCCATTGCGGCAATCTGCGTTATCAGTTTGATGCACCGCTGCAGGACATCGCTCATTGCCATTGCTCAATCTGCCGACGCACCTCCGGCGGGATTGTCATGACCTGGATTTCAGTGCCTGTAACGTCATTCGAATGGACCGAAGGCAGCCCGACGACATACGACTCCGGCCCGACCTGTGTGCGTTATTTCTGCAATAACTGCGGTGCCCAGCTAGCATTATTCTCGCGCAACAACCCGCAGGACATAGACGTCACCGTCGCCACTTTTGACCAACCGGAGCTGGCCCCTGCGGATCGTCATATCTGGACGGACAACCGCTTGCCGTGGCTGCACCTGGATGAGCAGTTGCCAGGGGAGCCGGGAGAAACGGTTTGACAAGAACCTGTTGGAGCGAGGCTTGCCCGCGAAGAACGATAACGCGGTTTGCCAGCGACAACGCGTCGCCTGATTCGCGGGCAAGCCTTGCTCCAACAATCAGCTGGCGAACTGCGAAGCCAGTTCCCGTAGCAGTACTTCTGCCTCAAGCACCTTGCGCACTGACTCCTCTGCTTTTTCACGGGTCAGGCTCAAGCGGGCGAAGAGCTCGTCAGGAATGTCTTCCTTGGGTCCCGAACCGATGCCGTTCTGGCGCAGCAGGCGTACCGAGAGGTAGACCAGATTAGCGTAAGCGCTGTGCTCACCGTCGTAAGTCGGGTCGTGCTGAAAGCGCAGCGCTGTGGACAACTCGTCCGGCATATCCCAGTAACGCATCAACCACGACCCCATTTGCTCACGGCTGATGCCCAGCAAATGTTGCTCGACGTAGCTGTGGTGCAAGTGCGGGTTCACTTCCAACTGGCGGCAGATCAACGAGAAATGCGGCGGGAACACGTGGGCCAGCAGCAGATAGCCGAAGTTGTGCAGCAACCCGGCCAGATACGTCAGGCCCGCCTCAGGACGCTGTGCCCGAGGCATTGCGCGAGTCAGCCCCTCAATAACAGCAGCGGTATAAATCGACTGCTGCCAGTAAGGCGTGGTCTGTTGCGGGTGATCCTTGGGCAAGCTAAGGGTTTTGCCCAGCGCCAGGCCCAACGCCAGATTGATCACCAGATCGAACCCCAGAACACGCACGATGGCATCTTCAACCGAACGGATCTTGCCGGTGGACGCGTAGTAAGGCGATGCCGCCCAACTCACAACCTGTGCCGCCAGCGCCGGATCAGTCTCGACCACGCCAGTGATGTCATCGATGGTTGCGTCAGGGTCGACACGCAGCTTGATGATCTTCTGCGCGGTTTCAGCCAGCGGCGGGATTTCCAGAGTCGCTTCCAGACGCTGCTGGATGCGGCGCGCCGTGAAGGCGTGCATGGCCTGGGTAATCTCTTCGCGATCATCATCGGGACGATCGAGGTTTGGATGAATCGTGCTCAGCAACTCGCCAAAATGAGCGGCGCTGGCTTTGCTCAACATGGACTTGAAGTCTTCGCTGCTAATCTCCAGCAAAATCCCGGGCTCGCCCGAGCCGATCAACACTGACGGCTCCTGCAACAGACGGTCGTCATACAGGCAAGGCGAACTGGTCAGCGCAGGCAGGCCTGGCAACACGTGCAGGCTGTGCTTGGCCAACATCTTCAGCATCCGCGCATGAGACACGGCGACCAGCTTGCGACCGGTTAGCTCGGTGATGCGGCTGAGGTCCAGTAACTGGCTCTGCGGAAACAGGATCAGAAGTGCCCCGACAGCGTCCTCGACCAGTACCGCCTGGACGATACGGGCTGCGGGCAGGTGTGGAGATTCATCCACCTCGCGGTAACTAATCGCTAATTTGCCAAGCAACTGCCGAATGACGGAGGGGGCATGAGGCGCTTCATCGACGTGGGCAACTTCTGTCATGGCGGGTATCCAAATTCTTACAGTCGCTGAAGTATAACCAGCTTGGCTGTTTCGGGTGTGATGCGATCATCAAAGCGACGACCTGCATCACACCTGACCGTATTGCTGCCCATGACGAAGCCAACGCTCCAGCAGTGGGCTGACATGCTGCGGCCACCGTTCAAGCAGGGCCTGAGCGGCATCACGCACCGCTGGAAGCAGGTCGGCGTCGCGCATCAGGTCTGCGACCTTGAATTGCAGCAGCCCGGTTTGCCGGGTACCCAGCATTTCGCCGGGACCACGCAACTCAAGATCCTTTTCGGCAATCACGAAGCCATCGTTGGTTTCACGCATGATGCCCAAACGCTGGCGACCTATTTGCGATAGCGGCGGATGGTAGAGCAGCACGCAATGGCTGACGGCACTGCCACGGCCTACGCGACCACGGAGCTGGTGCAACTGCGCCAGCCCGAGGCGCTCGGGGTTTTCGATAATCATCAGGCTGGCGTTGGGAACGTCGACACCGACCTCGATTACCGTCGTCGCCACCAGCAATTGCAGCGCGCCCTGCTTGAACTCGGCCATGACCGCTGCCTTCTCGGCAGGCTTCATGCGGCCGTGAATCAGGCCTACCCGGAACTCACCCAGCGCGCTGGTCAATTCCTCAAAAGACGTTTCCGCCGCCTGACACGTGAGCTCTTCAGACTCCTCGATCAAGGTGCAGACCCAATACGTCTGGCGACCTTCCGCGCAGGCAGCCCGCACGCGCTCAATCACCTCAATGCGCCGGGTATCCACCACCAATACGGTATTGACCGGAGTACGTCCGGGCGGCAGCTCGTCGAGAATCGACGTATCCAGATCCGCATACGCGCTCATCGCCAACGTGCGCGGAATCGGTGTAGCCGTCATGATCAACTGGTGCGGGCACATCAGACCGCCGACCCCCTTCTTGCGTAGAGCCAGACGCTGCTGCACGCCAAAACGGTGCTGCTCGTCGATAATCACCAGTGCGAGATTCTTGAACTGCACCTCGTCCTGAAACAACGCGTGAGTGCCTACGACCATTGGCGTCCCACCCGCGATCTGCTCAAGAGAAGCGGCTCGGGCCTTGCCTTTGAGCTTGCCAGCCAGCCAGGCGGTTTCGATACCCAGCGGTTCCAGCCAGCGCTTGAAATTAATGTAGTGCTGTTCGGCAAGAATCTCGGTCGGCGCCATCAACGCCACCTGGTAACCGGCCTCCAGCGCCTGCAGGGCGGCGAGGGCGGCCACAACGGTTTTACCGGCCCCGACATCGCCCTGAATCAAACGCAACATCGGCTCAGGCTGACTCAAATCGTAGGCAACTTCCTTACCTACACGCTGCTGCGCACCAGTAGGTGCAAAACCGAGGTTGGCAAGAAACTGCTTTGGCAGTTTTTTGGCCACTGGCAATGCCGGAGCCCTTTGCGAGCGCAGGCTTTCGCGCAAACGCTGCTGGGACAATTGATGGGTCAGGAGTTCTTCAAACGCCAACCGGTGCTGGGCCCAGTGGTGTCCCAACGCGAGCTCTTCAACATCAGCATCAGCCGGTGGGTGATGCAGGTAGCGGATCGCGTCATCCAGCGGTGCAAGCTGATAGTCCCGCGCAAGCTCTTCAGGCAACCAGTCAGGCAGGCTTTTTGGCCCGAGCATCGTCAGGGTTTGCTGACTGAGCTGGCGCAAGCGTTGCTGGGTCAGACCTTCGGTCGTGGGGTAGATCGGCGTGAGCGTTTGCTCAACAGGCGCGGGCTCGCTGCCGGTCAGCGCACGGTATTCCGGATGGTAAATTTCCAGACCTGACGCACCCGGCCGGGCTTCACCAAAACAACGGATGTGAGTCCCGCGCTTGAGCGCGTCCTTCTGCGCGTTACTGAAGTGATAAAAACGCAGGCTCAGGCTTCCGGTACCGTCGTTCAGACGTACCAAGAGGCTGCGACGCTTGCCCATGACCACATCCGCGCCACTGACCGTGCCTTCGATCACTGCATCTTGCCCAGGCCGCAACTGACCTATAGGCACTACACGGGTTCGGTCCTGATAACGCAACGGCAGGTGAAACAACACATCCTGCAGATTTTCCAGCCCGACCTTGGCGAGCTTCTCGGCCATAGCCTCGCCAACGCCCTTGAGCGCGGTGACCGAGACTTGAGACAACTCGCTCATCAGGCCACTCAGCTCGCTTCGGTTTTCGGACGTGCCACAGAGCACAACCGCACGGAGTCGGCGAGGATTTCAATCGCCTTCGGCCGCGGGAAGCTGGCGCGCCAGGCAATCGCTACCGTACGGAACGGCACCGGCGGGGTCAGCGGACGAACTTCAATAACGCCAGGCGCGTAATGATGGCTGTCCACTGCCGACATCGGCAGAATAGAGATCCCCAGACCGGAAGCCACCATGTGGCGAATGGTCTCCAGAGAGCTGGACTCTACTGTCGTGTGCTTGGCACCCTCGCTGCCCTTGGTCAGGGTCGGGCACGCTTCCAGCACCTGATCGCGGAAGCAGTGGCCTTCACCCAGCAGCAACAGGCTCTTGTCATTGAGTGCCGAGGCATCAATGGTTTCTTTCTGGGTCCACGGATGATCGGCAGGCATCAGGACGTAGAACGGCTCGTCGTACAGCTGCATGGTCAGCACGTCAGCTTCGTTGAACGGCAACGCAATGATAATTGCGTCCAGCTCGCCATTACGCAGCTTGTCGCGCAGTACATGAGTGAAGTTTTCTTCAATGTACAACGGCATCTGCGGGGCAACCCGGTGCAGTTGCGGGATCAGATGCGGGAACAGGTAAGGGCCAACGGTATAAATGGCACCGACCTTGAGCGGCGCGGTCAGCTGGTTCTTACCTGCTTGAGCCAGCTCGCGAATGCCCTGAGCTTGCTCCAGGACCTTTTGCGCTTGAGCGACGATGCCTTCACCCACGGGCGTCAAACGCACAGCACTCTTGCTGCGCTCGAAGATAAGCACACCAAGTTCATCTTCGAGCTTTTTGACGCCCACCGATAAAGTCGGCTGGCTGACGTGACAGCGTTCGGCAGCGTGGCCGAAATGCTGTTCCTGAGCGAGGGTAACGATGTAGCGCAATTCTGTGAGAGTCATAACGTGCGTCCATGAAGTTGCGGCCCCAGCATAGCGGCTGCAATCGATAGACGCACGTTATCAAGTGCCTGCGTTGTATCAAAATTGCGACTTAACGCCTGTCCAGCGAGTAAACGAACGGTGCCAGGATCTCGATGGTGCCGTTGTTCAACGTTTCCGCTGGCGGTTTCGGCAACGGCTGGGCACGACGGATCATCTCCATAGTGGCCCTGTCCAGCGCCGGACTGCCCGAACTGCTGGCGATTGAGTACGAAAGGACATTACCATCGGCATCAACCACAAAGCGCAGACGACTTACCCCTTGCATGCCTCGACGACGAGCGTCTTCAGGGTATTTCTTGAACTTCGCCAGATGCTTCAGCAGATCGCTCTGCCAGCTAGGCAGCGCAGTACTCGGCGGCGCAGGCTGACTTGGCGGCGTCGGCGCAGCCGATTTCTCGACCTTGGCCGTCGTTGGCGGCGTATCGACCTGTTTTTCGTCAGCTGGCAAATCCTGCGGCGGCTCAGGCTTTTTCACCGGCTTTGGCGGCTGCGGCTTGGGCTTTGGCTTGACCACGGGCTTGGGCACGGCGATTTCAGCCTTCTCGACTTCCGCCACTTTGGGAATGATTTCTTCCTCGGGGGCTGGAGGCTGAGGCGGCTGAACCACTTGCGGCGGAGGCGGCGGTGCCGGTTCTGGCTCAGGTGCCAGCTCAACCATCATGGCTGCCGGTGGCAGCTCGATGGCTTGGGATGCAGGCCAGCGAAGCGCGACCACAATCGCGATGGCATGCACGGCCAGCACCAACAACAGACTACCGCTATAGCGCGTCAGTTTTTGGCGCGAACTGATCATTTCTTACCAACCGTCTCGAGACCGACCAGACCAACTTTGAGGTAGCCCGCAGAGCGCAAAGCGTTCATGACTTCCATCAGGTCGCCGTAATCCACACCTTTATCGGCCTGGAAGAAGATCGTGGTGTCCTTCTTGCCCTTGGTCCGGGCATCGAGAACCTGCCCCAGTTGCTCACGAGCAACCTTGTCGTCGCCCAGGTACACGCTCTGGTCAGCCTTGACGCTGAGGAATACAGGTTTCTCAGGCCGGGGTTGCGGCTTGGCGGTCGAGGCAGGCAGGTCGACTTTAATGTCTACTGTCGCCAGAGGAGCTGCCACCATGAAGATGATCAACAGTACCAACATGACGTCGATGAACGGCGTGACGTTGATTTCGTGGTTTTCGGCGAGATCGTCGTCGCCTTCCTTTAGATGCATGCCCAAGGTTTAGCCCACCTTGACCATGTGTGGCGACTGAGAGCGGTCGGCAGTCGGCTGGTGATCGAGATCACGGCTGACCAACAGCAGAACCTGTGCAGAAGCGTCGGAAACCTGCGCCTTGTAACCGGCGATGGAGCGGGCGAAGACGTTGTAGATAACCACCGCCGGAATCGCGGCCACCAGACCCAGCGCGGTAGCCAGCAAGGCTTCGGCAATACCGGGCGCAACAACAGCCAGGTTGGTGGTCTGGGTTTTGGCGATACCGATGAAGCTGTTCATGATGCCCCATACAGTACCGAACAGACCCACGAACGGCGCCGTCGAACCGATAGTCGCGAGGACGCCGGTGCCCATGCTCATGTTGCGACCACAAGCGGCAACCAGACGCTCCAGACGGAAGCTCACACGCTCCTTGATACCTTCACGTTCGCGGCTGTTTACCGACAAACGCATCTCTTCCATCGCGTCATGTACCAGCAGGTTAGCCAGCGTACCTTCTTTGGCAGCGCTTTCACTGGCTTCGGACAGGGTACGAGCCTTTTTCAGGTTGGCGATTTCAGTACGCAGGCGACGCTTGGCGCCCAGCAATTCGAAACCCTTGGCGATCCAGATAGTCCAGGTAATGATCGATGCAATCGCGAGGCCGATCATTACGGCCTTAACGATGATGTCGGCATTCTGGTACATGCCCCAAGGCGACAGGTCATGCGACATGCCGAGGCTGTTATCCTCTGGCTCGACGATCGCCGGGCCTTCAACCGGTGCCGCGCCGTCCTGAGCAACCGGTGCAGTAGTTTCCGCCGACGGCGCAGTGGTCGTAGCCGGTGCGGTGACTGGAGCCGGCGAGGTTGCCGGACTGGCTGGAGCAGCCTGGCCAGCGAGTGCAGCAGGAGCAAGCATCAGGCTCAGCAGCAGTGCTGCGATACCACGCCATGCACGGTGCGGCAGGCTGGGTAGCTGGGTTGGCGAAGCGGAGGAGGTAGTACGTGTCATGCTGGCCGGACCTGAGTAAAGAAAATGTGGGTCGCTCTGCTACGTCGCGCGTTGCGTTCGACGTCTGGAGGAGAACAAACGGGCCGGTATTATTGCAAGTAATTCTTGTTAACAAAAGTAATAGAGTAACTTTTTTCGTCCAAATGCGGCCCTCCGATCAGCTTTCAGGCCCGATCCGGCGTTCGCGCCCCGCCTTTTTATGTGGAGATTCGACATGCAAGCCCCCTCTGTTCTGATTGCTGGATGCGGCGATGTTGGAAGCCGGTTAGCCCTCCAGTTGCTCCCCTTGGGATGGGTTGTTCACGGCTTGCGGCGCAATATTTCCCGCCTGCCAGAAGGCGTGAAAGGTGTGGCTGGCGATCTTTTCCAACCAACAATTCCGCCCAACTGGCCCAACACCGCAATTGACTATCTGGTGTATTGCGCAACGCCCACGGAGCGCGACGAGACTGGCTATCGCGCTGCCTATGTCGAAGGCTTGCAGCGAGTGCTCCACTGGGCCGAAGAACAGGGGCAACACCCCAAACGCATCATTTTCGTGTCGAGCAGCAGCGTCTATGGTCAGCAAAACGGCGAATGGGTCGATGAAACATCAGCAACCGACGCGAGTACTTTCTCGGGCAAGATCATGCTGGAAGCCGAGCAAACCGCCCTCAATAGCGGCATACCCGCCAGCATCGTGCGCCTGACTGGTATCTATGGCCCAGGCCGAAGCGATCTGTCCAACAGGGTGCGCCAAGGCTACAGTGTGGCGATCGATCCGCCTTTATATGGCAACCGTATCCATTCCGACGATGCCGCCGGGTTGCTGGCTTATCTTCTGAACGCAGACGCGCAGGGCGCGGAGCTTGAGGATTGCTACATCGGTGTGGATGACGCACCTGCGCCACTGGCGGAAGTCGTGCAGTGGATGCGCGAATATCTGGACGTGACGCAGTGGGCGGAGAACTCCAGCCTGCGCCGCTCCGGCAGCAAACGATGCAGTAATGGCAGAGCCCGGGCGCTCGGCTGGGCACCCAGGTATCCGACTTATAAGGAAGGGTATGAGGCGTTGCTGGGGTCTGATTGAGCAGTGATTCTTGTGGAGCCGCCCCCGAGCCTCTGACACCACGTTGTCGCGAACCAAACGTTGGACTGTAGGAGCTCACCGAGGTTACGAGGCCAGCGATGGCGGTGTATCAGATAAACCGCTATCGCCGGCCTCGTAACCTCGGTGAGCTATCTACAGGATCTGGATCAACTCTGAAAATTGCATCTTGCTGGCGAGACTCGGGACCTGAATAGACTGGCCTTGGGCCTCGCCAACAAATGGCTCCTACAGAAAACTGTGTTGCCGATCAATTCAACTCAAGCAACCAGCGACGCGGGCCAGGGCGAAGCTCTGGCATCTGGTCGGCTTCCGCCGCGTTGACGGCCTGGAAAATCTCCAGTTGCTTGCCTTTGCGAGAGAAAATCCACGGGTTGCCCTGCTCGTTCTTCTCCAGCCACATGCTGTCGTACTCACCGCTCATGGCAGCGCAATCGCCAGCCAGGCACAACGCGTACCGGTCATTTTCCGGCAAGCCCTGAATACTGCCATCCGGCTTGAACTGCACGGTATTGCCCTGACCGTCGCCACTGACAATGGTCCATTTGCCACCCATGTAGGCGCCATACAGCGCAGCTTCGAAGCTTGAGCCGGTCGGCGCACCTTCGGCGGCAGGGGTTTTCGGCTGTTCGAAACGCTGCTCCGGACCCGACTCACTGGCCGCCTGGATCAGCTCGTCGCCCTTGACCTGCAGGTCTTCGACGAAGTTGTAGTAGTCGATGCGCAGTTTGCCATTGGCAGCGCTGGTGATTTTACCTTCACCCACTTCAAAACCATTGGAATACAACGCCTGACTGGTTTTGGTATCGATCTGCCATTCCAGGTTAGGGCCATTGGCTAGCAGTGCCTGGCGCAGATTGTCGCCTTTTACGGCAGCTTCAATGGCCGCTTGATTGATCCAGGTACCGTCAGGGTTGCGATCAGCGTGGCTGGCACAGCCGCTCAAAAATACGGCCGTCAGCGAGAGGGCAAGCGCAAAGCGCATAGCAGGTCCTTCCTTAATCAGCTGCGGCGGGGCGTTAACCCCGCAAGGTTTTTAGTCGATGACGAGAATAGCGTCCATTTCGACCTGTGAACCGCGTGGCAAGGCAGCCACGCCAATGGCTGCGCGAGCCGGGTACGGCTGCTCGAAATACTTGCCCATGATCTCGTTGACCTTGGCGAAGTTGCCCAGGTCCGTCAGGAAGATGTTCAGCTTGACGATGTCCTTGAACGAGCCGCCCGCAGCTTCGGCAACCGACTTCAGATTCTCAAAGACCTGGACGACCTGGGCTTCGATGCCTTCAACCAGTTCCATGGTTTTAGGGTCGAGTGGAATTTGCCCGGACATGTAGACGGTATTGCCAGCTTTGATCGCCTGAGAGTAAGGGCCGATGGCCGCAGGGGCTTTGTCGCTGGTGATTACGGTCTTGGTCATGAAGAACTCCTGTTGAGTGATTGGCTACGCACGCATGCGGGTGATTCGAATGACCCCGGCCAAGGCGCGCAGTTTTCGGATGACTCGGGCCAGATGTACACGGTCATGCACGCTGACCACCAGTTGGACAACGCTGATACGACCATCGCGCTCGTCCATACTGATCTTTTCGATATTGCCGTCAGCCGCGTTGACACTGCTGGCCAGCAGGGCGATCAGGCCGCGTTGATGCTCAAGCTCAACGCGCAGCTCGACGTTGAATTCGCCGGTAACGTCCTTGGCCCAGGAAAGCTGGATGCATTTTTCCGGGTTATGGCGGATTTCGCTGATGTTGCGACAATTGTCCAGATGCACAACCATGCCTTTGCCAGCCGACAGGTGCCCAACGATAGGATCGCCCGGGATCGGAGTACAGCATTTGGCATAACTGAGCACCAGGCCTTCAGTACCGCGAATCGCCAGCGGGCCTTCTGTGCTTGGCAACTGCTCGCCTTCGCCCAGCAGCCGACGAGCGACCACATACGCCATGCGGTTGCCCAGGCCGATATCTTCGAGGAGGTCTTCGATGACCTCGACCCGGTATTCGGCGAGCACCAGTTGCACGCGCTCGGCGGAGATTTTTTCCAGACTGCTTTCGAAGCCGTTCAATACCTTGTTGAGCAGACGCTCGCCCAGGCTGATCGACTCGGAGCGACGCTGCAGTTTGAGCGCGTGACGAATGTGGGTACGTGCCTTGCCGGTGACGACGAAGTTCAGCCACGCCGGATTCGGACGCGCACCCGGCGCACTGACGATTTCCACCGTCGAACCGCTCTGCAACGGTTCGGAGAGCGGCGCCAGGCGACGATTGATCCGACATGCGATGCAGCTGTTGCCCACATCAGTGTGCACGGCATAAGCAAAGTCGACCGCTGTGGAGCCTTTAGGCAGCTCCATGATTCGGCCTTTGGGCGTGAATACATAGACCTCGTCCGGGAACAGGTCGATTTTCACGCTCTCGATAAATTCCAGCGAGTTACCGGCACGCTGCTGCATTTCCAGCACGCCTTTGACCCATTGACGGGCGCGGGCATGAGTGCCCTTGGGCACTTCGTCATCCGAGGATTTGTACAGCCAGTGCGCGGCGATCCCGTTGTTGGCCATCTCTTCCATTTCCCGTGTACGGATCTGGATTTCAATGGGCACGCCATGCATGCCGAACAACGTGGTGTGCAACGACTGATAGCCGTTGGCTTTGGGGATCGCGATGTAGTCCTTGAAGCGGCCGGGCAGGGGTTTGTACAAATTATGCACAGCGCCCAGCACTCGGTAGCAGGTGTCGACCTTGTCGACGATGATACGGAACGCGTAGACATCCATGATTTCATTGAAGGCGCGACGCTTGCCGCGCATCTTCTTGTAGATGCCGTACAGGTGTTTCTGCCGCCCGCTGACCTCGCCTTCGATTTCATCAACCGCCAGACAATGGCTCAGGGACTCTTCAATCTTGTTGACCAGCTCTTTGCGATTGCCTCGGGCGCGCTTGACCGCCTGACCAATTCGCGAGGAGCGCATCGGGTACATGGCCTTGAAGCCGAGGTCTTCGAACTCAATACGGATACTGTGCATACCCAGCCGGTTGGCGATGGGTGCATAGATTTCCAGCGTTTCCTTGGCAATGCGTCGGCGTTTTTCCCCGGACAACACCTCAAGCGTGCGCATGTTGTGCAGGCGATCAGCGAGCTTGACCAGGATCACGCGGATGTCGCGAGCCATGGCCATGGCCATCTTCTGGAAGTTTTCTGCCTGGGCTTCGGCCTTGGTCTCGAAATTCATCTGGGTCAGTTTGCTGACCCCGTCGACCAATTCGGCCACCGTCTCTCCAAACTGTGCGCAGAGCGCTTCCTTGGCGATACCGGTGTCTTCAATGACGTCATGCAGCATGGCAGCCATCAGGCTTTGATGGTCCATGTGCATGTCGGCAAGGATATTCGCCACTGCAAGAGGATGCGTGACGTAAGCTTCGCCGCTGCGACGGCGTTGGCCGTCGTGGGCTTGCTCGGCGTAGAAATACGCGCGGCGGACCAGGTTTACCTGTTCCTTGCCGAGGTAGGTCGAAATGCGATCGGCGAGGGCGTCTATGCTCGGCAAGGCGCTACCCCCTGCCAATGGCTTTTACCCTGCGCCGTACTACGTCGACCCGGCATAGGCTTAGACGGCCTCGTTGGACTCGTCCTCGAATGCCGCGAACAGTGGTTCATCTTCAACGATTTCAGCTTCTGCGATTACAGCGTAATCCATCAGGCCAGCTGCGATTTCGCGCAGTGCCATAACGGTAGGCTTGTCATTTTCCCACGCCAGCTTTGGTTCTTTGCCGCCGGTTGCCAGTTGACGAGCACGCTTTGTAGAGAGCATGACCAGCTCAAAGCGGTTATCCACGTGTTCTAGGCAGTCTTCAACGGTTACGCGGGCCATGGGTATTCCTCGTAGCAAATGCGGATGCGCGATGCCCGGATGGGCGAGCGGACTCGGTAGTTTACAAGCTGCAAGCCATAAGCTTCAAGCGCCAAGCCACGAGCGGTCTTATTTAGCTCGTAGCCCGGGTTGCCCAAAGGTCGATTTTCAGGCCAGCAATTGCTCAAGCAGACCGCTAAAACGCTGCTGCTGATGAGCTTCGGTCAACAGGTTAGCCCTGAAAATAGCCTTGAGGTCTTCCAGCGCCTCAGCGAAGTCATCATTGATCACGACGTAATCGTAATCCTTGTAATGGCTCATTTCGCTGACAGCTTCACGCATTCGGCCCTCGATGATTTCATCGCTGTCGGTACCACGATTGGTCAGACGCTGACGCAACGCCTGCTGGGTAGGCGGCAGAATGAAGATCGAGCGGGCATCAGGCATGACCTTGCGAACCTGCTCTGCACCTTGCCAGTCAATTTCCAGAATCAGGTCATGACCTTCGTCCAGCGTCTGCTGCAAGTGGCTTTGGGAAGTGCCATACATGTTGCCGAAAACTTCTGCCTGCTCGAGAAAATCACCGTGCTCGATCATGCGCACAAATTCGGCACGATCGACAAAGTGATAGTTCACACCGTCCACTTCGCCCGGGCGCATGGCGCGGGTTGTGTGCGAAACGGAGACGCGAATTTCCGGCTGCGAGCTCGACTGAGCATCGACCAAAGCCTTGACCAGGCTGGTCTTGCCCGCGCCAGAAGGGGCAGAAACGATATACAGGGTGCCAGTGCTGTGTGTCATGTGGGGATTAGCCTTACTCAATATTCTGTACTTGTTCGCGCATTTGCTCGATCAACACTTTGAGGTTGACCGCAGCCTGGGTGCTACGCGGATCGAAAGCTTTGGAGCCCAGGGTGTTGGCTTCGCGGTTGAGTTCCTGCATCAGGAAGTCCAGACGGCGCCCAGCCTGCCCACCTGCCTTGAGCACGCGACGCACTTCAGTGACATGCGTACTGAGGCGATCCAGTTCTTCGGCCACATCACTCTTCTGGGCCAGCAGCACCATTTCCTGCTCCAGACGCTGCGGATCAAGCTCGGCCTTCATGTCGGCGAAGCGATCCAGCACCTTCTGGCGCTGGGTTGCAAGCATCTGGGGAACCAGGGTTTTCAGGGTCGCCACTTCGCTGGTAATGGAATCCAGACGATCATTCAGCAGTTTGGCCAGATCCGCGCCTTCGCGACCGCGACCGTTTTTCAGTTCGGCCAAGGCTTCGGTAAACAGCGTCAGGGCTTCTTTGTTCAAGGCCTGCGGGTCGCTGGCATCCCCCACCAGTACGCCGGGCCATGCCAGTACTTCCAATGGATTCAGAGCGGCAGGCTGCTTGATCAGGCTGGCGACGATTTCCGCTGCCGCGACCAGTTGCCCGGCGCGCTCGCGATCAACCTGCAAGGGTTTGCCCGCCGTTTCTTCAGTAAAACGCAATGTGCATTCCACCTTACCGCGGGACAAGCCCTGGCGCAGCGCTTCACGAATTGCGCTTTCGAGATCACGAAAGGACTCCGGCAGCCGCAAGTGCGGCTCCAGATAGCGATGATTGACTGAGCGTAGTTCCCAGCTCAGTGTGCCCTGAGTGCTGGCCCGTTCGACCCGGGCAAAAGCCGTCATGCTGTGGACCATGGGAAATACCTCTGAAATCCGGTGAACAGAACGTGTCGTGATCAGCGATGACTGCATGTCACGAAAATACGAGAGTCTGTAGAGGCGCAGGATTGTAGCGCAGTGCAGCGAATGCTCCCAATCAACGAATATGACAAGCGATGCATGGCTTTTACTCAAGACTGAAAAAGCCCGGATCAGAGCCTTGCCAGGCCTTCGGATTCGCATCCTCTGGTTTTAGATGTGCCCAGCGCCGACTTGCGCCTCTATAATGCTCGGCAGTTTTCCGTCTCAGTACAGGTATCCCAGATGAAACGTCCAAGTGGTCGCGCCGCCGATCAGCTCCGCTCGATCCGCATCACCCGCAACTACACCAAACACGCCGAGGGTTCTGTACTGGTCGAGTTTGGTGACACCAAAGTGATCTGCACGGTCAGCGTCGAGAACGGCGTGCCACGCTTCCTCAAGGGCCAGGGCCAAGGCTGGCTGACTGCCGAGTACGGCATGCTGCCGCGCGCCACCGGCGAACGTAACCAGCGCGAAGCCAGCCGTGGCAAACAGGGTGGCCGCACCCTGGAAATCCAGCGTTTGATCGGTCGCTCCCTGCGCGCAGCACTGGATATGTCCAAACTGGGCGACGTGACACTGTATGTCGATTGCGACGTGATCCAGGCTGATGGCGGCACTCGCACTGCCTCTATCACAGGCGCCATGGTTGCCTTGGTTGATGCGCTGAAAGTCATCAAGAAGCGTGGCGGCCTTAAAGGCGGCGACCCACTCAAGCAAATGATCGCAGCGGTATCGGTTGGCATGTACCAGGGTGAGCCGGTTCTCGACCTCGACTACCTTGAAGACTCCGCAGCCGAGACCGACCTCAACGTGGTCATGACCAGCTCGGGCGGCTTCATTGAAGTTCAGGGCACTGCCGAAGGCGCACCGTTCCAGCCTGAAGAGCTCAATGCCATGCTGGCACTGGCTCAAAAAGGCATGACTGAACTGTTTGAGTTGCAGACCGCCGCACTGGCAGACTGATTCAGGCAGCAAGCAGGAGACGAATATGAGTGACAGCCAACCGCCGGTTCCAGGCCCCGGCCCGGAAGTTCGCCAATGGGCGATGTTCTGTCACTTTGCCGCGTTTCTCGGGATGATGTTCCCTTTTGGCAACATTTTGGGCCCACTGATTCTGTGGCAGCTCAAGAAGGATACGGACCCGTTTATCGATGCTCAGGGCAAGGAAGCGCTGAATTTTCAGATCACCGTTTCATTAGCGATGATCGCGTGCGTCTTTCTGATGCTAGTGCTTGTTGGCTTTGCGTTGATAGGCCTCGTGGCCGCTGGCGCACTGGTCCTGACGATCATTGCTGGCATCAAGGCCAACGAAGGCGTGGCGTATCGGTATCCGTTTACGTGGCGACTGGTTAAATAAGCACCGTTGCACCGCTCCCGCAGGGGATCGCGCCTACTTCGCGAACAACAAAAAAGCCGACACGAAGTCGGCTTTTTTTGTGGGCGATGGACTCTAGATCGTTAGCGTCCAGTCGTAGTCCACTACCAGCGGTGCGTGTTGCGAGAAGCGCGGTTGACGCGGCAGACGCGCACTGCGCACGAAGCGACGCAGGCCCGGCGTCAGCAACTGATAGTCAAAGCGCCAGCCGAGATTGAGCATCTCTGCCTGTTCGCTATCCGGCCACCAGCTGTACTGATCACCTTCACGGCTGACTTCACGCAGGGCATCAACGTAGCCCATGGTGCCGACAATCTCATCCATCCAGGCACGCTCAGGCGCCAGAAAGCCAGGAGATTGCTGGCTGTCACGCCAGTTCTTGATGTCGAGCTTCTGTTGGGCCACGTACAAAGAGCCGCAATAGATGTACTCACGACGCTTGCGCCGTTGCTTGTCCAGGTATTTGCCGAAGTCGTCCATTAGCTTGAATTTCTGATTCAAGTCTTCATCGCCGTTCATTCCCGAAGGAAGCAGCAATGTGGCAATACTGAGTTTGTCGAAATCTGCCTGCAGGTAACGCCCGTAGCGGTCGGCTGTTTCAAAGCCAAGACCGCTGATTACCGCCTTCGGTTGCAACCGCGAGTAAAGCGCCACGCCACCTTGGGCCGGAACTTCAGCTTCGCACGCATAAAGGAAATAGCCATCCAGCTGATAAGCTGGGTCGTCCAGTTCGAAGGCGGATGCGCGGGTGTCCTGAAGGCAGATGACGTCGGCATTCTGAGCTTGCAGCCAACTGAGCAAACCGCGCTCGACTGCCGCCTGAATGCCATTTACGTTCACACTGATGATCCGCATAAATGGCCCCAAAAATCACGTGCGTGTATGATACCCGAGCTCTACCTAATTAGCTAAATCCGTGGTATTCGGGGCTTTTTTCATGCAGGCGTATCAGCGCGATTTCATTCGTTTTGCCATCGATCGTGGGGTTTTGCGGTTCGGTGAATTCACTCTCAAGTCCGGGCGGACCAGCCCGTACTTCTTCAATGCCGGCCTGTTCAACAGTGGTTCGGCCCTTGCGCAGCTAGGTCGTTTCTACGCCGCAGCGGTAGTCGAGAGCGGCATTTCCTTCGATGTTCTGTTCGGTCCAGCCTATAAGGGGATTCCTCTGGCGGCCGCGACAGCCGTGGCGCTGGCCGAACATCATGACCGCGATTTGCCCTGGTGCTTCAACCGCAAGGAAGCCAAGGCACACGGCGAGGGCGGCAGTCTGGTTGGCGCCCCATTGACCGGTAATGTGCTGATCATCGACGACGTGATCACTGCAGGCACCGCGATCCGTGAGGTCATGCAGATCATCAAAGGTCAGGAAGCGACAGCGGCGGGCGTGCTGATTGCACTCAACCGTCAGGAGCGTGGTAACGGCGAGCTTTCGGCGATTCAGGAAGTAGAGCGAGACTTCGGGATACCGGTGGTCAGCATCGTATCTTTGAATCAAGTCCTGGAATTCCTTGCCGACGATCCACAACTCAAGCAGCATCTGCCTGCAGTGGAAGCTTACAGGGCACAGTTCGGGATCTAGGGAGATTCATGTCCGCTGACATTCGGATTGAGATATCAAGGAGCGTTGAATGACCAGGCCGGGCTTTATCTGCTTGCTGTTGGCCCTTGTTATCAGTCCGTTTGCAGCGACGCATGCCGCAGAGACCCCGCAACCTCTGCTTTATCGCTACGTCGACAGTCGCGGCGTGACCGTGCTGGATCGTCAGGGTGTACCGCCTGAATACGTTGCCAAAGGCTATGAAGTGCTCAACGCCCAAGGCCGTGTGGTGCAAGTGGTACCCCCGCCTCCAACCGCCGATGAGATCCATCAGGCTCAGGCGAAAAAAGCACAGGCGAATGCCGACGCGCAATTGCTCAACCTTTACAGCAATGTCGAGGATGTTGATCGCGCCAAAGCCCGCAAACTGTCCGAGCTGGATGCCTTGATTGCCTTGGCGCAAGGCAACCTCAAAGGCCTCAACACACAGCAGGCCACACTACAGGGTCAGGCTGCGGATCTGGAGCGTGCCGGTAAAACCGTGCCCCAATCACTCATCGAGCAGATGAGTGACCTTAGGGATCAGCAACACAACCTCGACCTGAACATACAGCGCTATCAACAGGCACGGGCTCAGGCCGACACAGCATTCACCCAGGACCGCGCGCGCATTCAGCGACTGACGGGGCCCTGAGTTTCCAGCTCAAACTCTATAACCTGCTCAGCCCGCAGAGGCCACTGGCAGGGAGTCTCCCTCCAGCGCCGGACCGTATGGATAACCGGACAGAGTATTGATGAGGTACGTCCTAACAGAACCATCAGCCGCTGGAAAGTCACGTACCGGCACATCAGAAACACCATTGATCTTCGCCAGCAACCTGTCGCCCACCGCGATGGGGCGCCACTTATTCGAGCTTGCGGCGGACTCAAGGCCATTGATGTAGGCAAACTCCCCTGGACGGCCTAACGTTTGACCGACGGCTTCGTGGAGTTTGTAGGTCGACTTGAGCAGTAAAGCCGAGACACCGGCGACGCCCCCCCATCGATAGAGAAACCCTTCGAACGGATTCAAACCGCTCACATAAGAGGCACCCGAGCGGGAGATGAACTTGCTGGTCAGCGTCGCGAACGCTGGAAGACTACGACTGACCGCAGGCGCACCAGCGTTCATAGCCAACGAAACGAAGCCTTTGGCAAACTTGAAGGCCGGTGACGCCAGAATCAAGCCGACATCGATCACACAGGCCAGAGTGGGTGACTCATCATTGACCACTGCATTAACGCAGCTAAGTCCCGGGATAAGGGTCGCCATCATGCGCAACACCGGCGGATAGTTTGCGGTGACGAACTCAGAACCCGTTTGCCCCCTGTGCACCTTGAACTCGGTTTCCTTATCAAAAAATAGATTCTTGGCGGCAACTCGTTCGCCCAGACTTTCAATCCGGGGGGTCGACAACGGGCTGGCTGAAGGCGACGGGACGCTGCTGGGAACGCCATAGTTGATATGGCGAGGTATCACGCGGCTCATCGTGTCAGGCCGAGGGGGCTGCGGTTCAGCGTAGGCCTCCCAATCGAGAGACAAGCTCACAGCCGCCCGACGCACCTCGCTCCCAACGCGTGCAACCAGGCCGCCATTAGGCAAGGGAGGCAGATCAGCACGTCGCTGCACGATTCCCAGCAAAGGGAATATTTCGTACGCAAAAACGAGACTATTGTGCCGACACACGATAATAAACCCGGCTCGGCCCTGCCTGAGCTCGCGATCACGCGGTGTTTCTTTATCGAGCGCTATTTCGGTCTCCTGCTCCAGCAGATAGAGATCAACTCTGCCATGTTCAATAGCCAGCCTGTCGGAGTAAGGAATTTCGGCAACCAGTATTTCCACCAGGCAGGAATAAGCCGCCTGTACCTCTCGGCTGTAGCGATCAAAAGCTTCCTTATACATCGCGTTGACATCAATGCCTTTAAGCAGCTCGACCTGCTCTGCGTATATTTTTTTCCAGTAAACCTCGTCAGGTGGAACTGCCGGTTCGAACTTATCCATTCCATCTATCAAATATCCCGCGATGAACACGTCGACCAGATAGAACTCACCGGAGGGAGTCGAAGGCGAGGGGTTTCTTAATGAATATTCAACTCGCGTCCAGAAAGCCGTGGGTCGCATGCGCAGGTGCAAAAGGGTCCTGGAGTAGTCCCACCCTAGCGCCTCATTGAATGCCTTTAAACCGATGGCCATCCGGTTCGGGATCTTGCTCAACAGCGCATTAATTGCAGCCACAACCTTGTGCTGGCGCTGATCGAAGGCCGCCATAGCCTTTTGGATTTTAGCGGTGCCGTACACTGATGAGGCATTGGCAGATACAACATTGTTGGCGATAGCCCACTGCAGCACCGGGGCAATACGTGTCTGGACGATGATGTCCCGCTCGCTGTCAGTTGCCGAGTGCCCCATCTTGAGGGGCAAATCCATTAGCTGCTCGTAGTCCAGAGTCTGTGACATACCCGGAACAAGCGCTTCAGCAAGTGCAACACCATGAGCGTAGTTAACCCAGACACCGTTGCCGTAACGCAGCGCCTTGGGCGCTCCCTTCACGAACCACTCAGGAGCCGTCGGCGCCAGGATCAATGCGGCCAGACGGGCCGAACTTCTTGAACGCCCTCCCTGTACGTTGCGCAATCTCCACGAAAGAAGGCCCTCAAACTCTTCCTGAATATCGGGTAACGGCCGCCCCCAATTTTCTGCTTTGCCGAACTCATATCCGACGATATATCCAGGCTTACGATGTGCCAACGGATCCAGCTCAAGGATCAGGGCCTTCCAGGTCAGTTGCCTGGCAATCATCGGGTCAACAGATTCGTTATCTGCCGCCCCAAACCAACCCAATACTGTATTCAGTCGGCGACCTATAGCCTGACCGTGTTCGCTGCTTAACATATCGTCCAGCATCTGCTTGAGCTGCCTGTCAGACAGGCTCTCAGCAGTGCCATCAGTCAAAAGTCCCCAGGACAACAACTGCAGCAGGCTCGTCAGTTCAAATTCAACGGCAGCCACGCCACTGCCTTGAGCCTCAAGGATAGGTATTGCCTCTAGCCGGGTTGCTGCACTTTGCTCTTGCACATAAGCACGAACGGTTGTCTGGATCAGCTCCAATTGGACCGGGCTTAGCAGTGGCGTCAACGCATTCACTCCATCCCCCCGCTGGGGCTGAGCCTCTTGCTGTGATGTGGTTGATGGTGAAACAGGGTTGATAGGCGTGTTCATCTAGATGTTCTCGATATGAGGAAAGTCTCCCGACGTTCCCCCAATCGCGAACAAAAGGTATGCAGGCCATTTCAACGACTACGCAGCGGTATTTCGTCTATCTGGGTCAGGGATTTCGTTTAACACCCCGGTCACTCCTACAGCTCCATGTTTGCTACACGACAGACATAAAAAAGCCCCACCGGAGACCGGCAGGGCTTTGATGAAGCGTAGCGCTTGATCAGTGACGTTTGCGGTTGCTGATCAAGGTACCCACACCAGTGTCGGTGAAGATTTCCAGCAGCACCGCATTCGGTACTCGACCGTCAATGATGTGCGAGGTAGTCACACCGCCTTGCACCGCCTCCAGCGCGCATTTGATCTTCGGCAGCATACCGCCGTAGATCGTGCCATCGGCAATCAGGCCGCTGACCTGCTCGGTGGTCAAGCCGGTCAGTACCTGGCCTTGCTTGTCCATCAGGCCGGCAATGTTGGTCAGCAGCATCAGCTTTTCAGCCTTGAGGGCTTCAGCGACTTTGCCTGCCACCAAGTCGGCGTTGATGTTGTAGGACTCACCGTCAGCGCCCACGCCAATCGGCGCGATCACCGGGATGAAATCACCTTTTACCAGCATGTTCAGCAGGTCGGTGTTGATGCCAACCACTTCGCCAACATGGCCGATATCAATGATTTCAGGCTTGGTCATTTCAGGTGTCTGACGTGTAACGGTCAGGCGTTTGGCGCGAATAAGCTCCGCGTCTTTACCGGTCAGGCCGATGGCGCTGCCGCCATGACGGTTGATCAGGTTGACGATGTCCTTGTTGACCTGGCCGCCCAGAACCATTTCCACCACATCCATGGTTTGCGAGTCGGTGACCCGCATACCATCGATGAAGTGACTCTCGATCGACAACCGCTTGAGCAGATCGCCGATCTGAGGCCCCCCGCCGTGAACCACCACCGGGTTGATGCCAACAGCCTTCATCAACACGATGTCGCGCGCAAAGCCGGTTTTCAGCTCGTCGCTCTCCATGGCGTTACCGCCGTACTTGATCACCAGCGTTTTGCCAACAAAACGGCGAATGTATGGCAGCGCTTCGGACAATACTTTGGCGACGTTGGCGGCGGAATCACGTTCGAGGGTCATTCAAGGCTCCAGTCAAAGGAAAAAACAATCAGAACGGAAGTTGAAGGTCCGGCGCAACCTTTTTCAGTTCGGCGTGGAAGACATCCTTGATGCGTTGCAGCTCAGCTTCGGTTTCGGCCTCGAAACGCAGCACCAGTACCGGTGTTGTGTTGGAAGCGCGAACCAGACCCCAGCCCTTCGGATAGTCCACTCGCACGCCGTCAATGGTGGTCAACTTGGCATCGCCCCACTGAGCATCTTTCTCCAGAGCTTCTATGATGCTGAACTTGGTGGTATCAGTCACTTTGATGTTGATTTCAGGCGTCGAAATGTCGTTCGGGAAGGTCTCGAACAGGTCTTCAGCCGATTGCGACTCCTGACTGAGGATTTCCAGCAAGCGCGCAGCACTGTAAATACCGTCGTCAAAACCGAACCAACGCTCTTTGAAGAAGATGTGGCCGCTCATTTCGCCCGCGAGCAGCGCGCCGCTTTTCTTCATCTCTTTCTTGATCAACGAATGGCCGGTCTTCCACATTACCGGGCGGCCGCCATGCTTTTGAATCAGAGGCGTCAGCCGGCGGGTGCATTTGACGTCGAAGATAATGTCGGCGCCTGGATTGCGCTTGAGTACGTCCAGTGCGAACAACATCAACAGACGGTCCGGATACACTACATTGCCTTTGTTGGTCACAACGCCAACACGGTCGCCGTCGCCGTCGAAGGCCAGACCCAGATCGGCGCCTGTTTCATTGACCTTGGCGATCAGGTCCTGCAGGTTTTCCAGCTTGCCCGGATCAGGGTGGTGGTTAGGGAAGTTACCGTCGACCTCTGCGAACAGCGAGATGACTTCGCAACCCAGCGCTTCAATGAGCTGTGGAGCGATAACACCAGCCGCGCCGTTACCGCAGTCCACCACGACTTTCAGCTTGCGGGCCATAACGATGTCATCTTTGATCTGCTTGAAGTAGCGATCAAGGATGTCGACCTTGGTGATGCTGCCTTTTGCCGAAGTCAGGTTGCCGGTCTTGATACGCTCATGCAGCGCCTGGATCTGCTCGTTGGCCAGAGTATCGCCCGCGATGACGATCTTGAAGCCGTTGTAATCCTTGGGGTTGTGGCTGCCGGTCAGCATCACACCGGTCTTGCCAGCCAGCACGTTGGCGGCGTAATACAAGGCGGGCGTTGGCACCAGGCCAACATCGCTGACGTGACAACCGCTGTCGTGCAGGCCTTGAATCAATTGCTGCACCAGCTCCGGACCGGAGAGGCGTCCGTCACGACCAACGCTGACGTTGGGCTCATTCTGCGCCAGGCTCTCGGAGCCAATAGCGCGACCAATCCAATAGGCCGTTTCGGCGCTAAGGGTGTCGCCCACGATGCCGCGAATGTCATAGGCGCGGAAAATATCGTCAGGAAATTTTGGTGCCACGGATGCTGGACTGCTCATAACTGGGGGGTGCTCCGATCTCAGGAAGTCCTGGTTTTCGTCGAGGATGTCGATATCGAGAATGTCGGTATCTTGAAACAGCGGATCGGTCCAGGCGCCGCCAGTGGCAGAGCGTGGACCCGATGCTGAAGCACTACGTGTCTTTGAATCGGTCTTATTGAAGCCGGGAGCCAAGCCTGACTCATCCTTCTTATCAACGATTTCCGTTACCGGTTGTTGAAGGGAAGGTGAAAAACAGGCGAGACGTCTAGCCAGCCCATTGAGGACCGGCAGGCCCAAACCGAAGGGTTTGACGGCTTTTCCGCTGGAGAGTTCTTGAAGCAGTTGATCCAGTTGTCGGACATCGGCGCAAATGTGCCGTTGTAGAGCCCTTTCGTTGAGGTAAAGCCCCAGTAAAACACCCGCGAGCGCAACCAATACAGCCAGCGTCAGCAGCACCCATGGCGGCGAAAAATCCAGAGCCGGACCGGGTGTGAACTCCAGTTTCCAGTTTGCATAACCGGTATCCAGCCGTTGCGGTTTAGCGCCATCCGCTTCGCCTCGCTGCAGCAAAACCTGCTCGGGACCATTACCAAACTGCTGGATCAAACGTATTCGGCCCGTGGACTCGGGCAAGGCAGGCAACGCATTGAGCAAGCGCTGCGGATCGAAGGCCAGCAACAGTGTGCCGCTGACAGGCGCGGCCGGATCAGAGCGCAACGGCGCGGCGCTGTAAATCATCCAGCGATCGCCCACTGCGCGAGCCTCAGGCACTGGATGCTCACCGCTTGCAGCTTTGTTGAGCATGTCCAATGTGGAGAAGCTGACAGGCAATGCGCCTTTAGTGTCGATATCCGACATGCCTAAAGGGTTGAGACGCGCGCCCAGCACACCGTCGCGAAACCGCAGCCGGTTTTGTGCCTCTTCAATCAGGGAAGGGTTACCGCTCTGCAGGGCTTGCGCCAATACAGGATCATGGGCAGCGGCCTGCGTCTCGGCGTCAATCTGCTTCAGCGCTTGAGCCACCGACGACGCCTGGCTGCTACCCCAGGCTTGTTCCAGATGCTCACGCCCCTGTGGATTGCTGGTCAGCGCGAGATAGACCAGAGCGCTGGCAATGATCAAGGCGGCGAGCGCGGGGACAAGTCCTGGCGAGAGCGCAGTCAGACTCGCTGCGGCAGGTTGGGTATCGAACACTTCATGCTGTTGGCTGCCTTGCACCTGAACGCTCCCAGGTCATTCATCCTGAAACTGGACAGTCACTTACTCGATACCGAGTAGCCATGAGGCTACCGGGTATCGAGTTATCGGCTCAAAGGTCAGTGGCTACCTGAATGACCGAAACCGCCAGCACCGCGTTGGCTTTCGTCGAACTCGTCAACCAGTTCGAAGTGCGCTTGCACCACCGGCACCAGCACCAGTTGGGCAATGCGCTCGCCAATGGAAATATTGAAAGCGGTCTGCCCGCGATTCCAGCAGGAGACCATCAGTTCGCCTTGGTAATCGGAGTCGATCAGACCTACCAGATTGCCCAGCACAATGCCGTGTTTGTGACCCAGCCCGGAACGCGGCAGGATCAGAGCCGCCAGCCCCGGATCACCGATGTAGATCGACAGACCGGTCGGGATCAACAGCGTCTGGCCTGGCTCCAGGACAGTGTCCTCTTTGAGCATGGCGCGCAGGTCGAGCCCGGCGGAGCCAACGGTGGCATAGGCCGGCAAAGGAAATTCGCTGCCAATGCGAGGGTCGAGGATCTTGGCTTGTAGAGCGTGCATTCGTAATTAAACCTGGTTCATTCGTTCGGCGATAAAAGTGATCAGCTGGCGGGCAATCTTGCCCTTGCTGGTCTGGGCGAAAAGCGTAGCGTGCAGTGCTCGATCAATCACGCTGCAAGCGTTCTCTTCACTATTGAAGCCGATGCTGGGGTTGGCAACATCGTTGGCGACGATCAGATCAAGGTTTTTGTCCTTGAGCTTGCGTGCAGCATAGTCGAGCAAGTGTTCTGTTTCAGCGGCAAAACCGACACTGAACGGGCGGTCTGGACGGGTTGCGATGGTGGCAAGAATGTCCGGGTTACGGACCATCTGCAGCAACAGGCCGTCGCCCGTGGACGGGTCTTTCTTCAGTTTGTGCGGGGCAACCACTTCGGGGCGGTAGTCAGCCACGGCAGCGGACGCGATGAACAGATCGCAGGGGATCGCGGCCTCACAGGCAGCCAGCATGTCCCGGGCACTCACCACGTCGATACGCGATACGCGATCTGGAGTCGGCAGGTTGACCGGACCGGTGATCAGGGTAACGCGCGCACCAGCCTCTACAGCGGCCTCAGCGAGAGCGAAACCCATTTTGCCGGAACTGTGATTGGTGATGTATCGCACCGGATCGATGTTTTCCTGGGTCGGACCGGCCGTGATCAGCACGTGCTTGCCGGTCAGAGACAGACGCTGGAAACAATCGGCGGCAGACTGGGCCAGATCATCGGGTTCAAGCATGCGCCCAAAGCCGACATCACCACAGGCCTGACTGCCGGAGGCCGGGCCGAATATGCGGAAATCACGCTCTTCCAGCAGGCGAGTATTGGCCTGCACAGAGGCGTCGCGCCACATCGCCTGATTCATCGCCGGGGCAATAGCCACAATGGCGTCAGTGGCCAGAACGATCGTGGTCAACAGATCGTTGGCAATGCCTTGTGCCAAGCGCGCAATTAGGTCTGCAGTGCCGGGCGCAACAAGAATCAGGTCGGCCCACTTGGCCAGTTCGATATGCCCCATCGCGGCTTCTGCGGCCGGGTCGAGCAAATCCAGATGAACCGGGTGCCCGGAAAGGGCCTGCATGGTCAGTGGAGTGATGAACTCAGCGCCACCTCGGGTCATGACGACACGCACTTCAGCACCCTGGTCACGCAAGCGTCTAACCAGTTCTGCGCTCTTGTAGGCCGCGATACCGCCGCCAACGCCAAGAACGATGCGTTTCCGATACAGCCGCTGCATAGGCCTGCCTTTTAGTCGAGAGATACGCGGCGGCGATGGACGTTTCCCCAGGCCGATCGCCGCGCAAAAAAGATGGGCTAAGATAGCACAGCGACCGTGCTGGAACAGCGGCGCCAACACACATGGAGGTGGTATGAGTATTCGCAACTGGCCTGCGGCCGAACGCCCGCGTGAGCGGCTGCTGGAGCTGGGTTCGGCAAGTCTGTCCGACGCCGAGCTGCTGGCTATTTTCCTGCGCACCGGTGTGGCCGGAAAAAGCGCTGTAGACCTTGCCCGTCACCTGTTGAATCAATTCGGCGGCCTGCGACCGTTACTGGATGCTGACCTGACGACGTTCAGCTCACATCTGGGGCTGGGCCCCGCCAAATTCGCGCAGTTGCAGGCGGTCATGGAAATGGCTCGTCGGCATATGGCGGAGAGTCTGAAACGCGATTCAGCAATGGAAAGCCCGGAGCAGGTACGCAATTACCTCAAAGCGCTGTTACGTCATGAACCCCATGAGGTCTTCGGCTGCCTGTTTCTGGACAACAAGCATCGGGTTCAGGCTTTCGAAATCCTGTTCCACGGGTCGATCAACAGCGCCCACGTCCATCCCCGGCAAGTGGTCAAGCGCGCCCTGGCCCACAACTCAGCTAGCCTGATCCTCTGCCATAACCACCCCTCGGGCGTCACCGACGCCAGCCAGGCCGACATCGACCTGACCAAGCGGCTGCGCGATGCCTTATGGCTGATCGACGTGAAAGTGCTGGATCACCTGATCATCGGTGATGGTGACCCGCTGTCGATGGTGGAGTGCGGGTTGATGTAGGCGAGACAAAGCGGCATTCCCTCTGTAGGAGTGAGCTTGCTCGCGATAGCGGTCTTTCAATCAAATATCCCGTGACTGACAGACCGCTATCGCGAGCAAGCTCACTCCTACAGGGATGCATTTCAATTCATTGAATTGGGTGTTGTTTGTTAAGCAATTCAATCATTCAACAAACGTCACAACCCCATCCGCCAGGGATTTAACCCGGGCCAGGGACTCGACGCGATAACCCTGTGCGTCCAGCTCGGCGCGGCCGCCCTGGAAGGATTTTTCGATCACGATACCCAACCCGGCAACGGTTGCACCGGCTTGTTTGATGATCGAAATCAGCGCCTGTGAGGCCTTACCGTTGGCCAGGAAGTCATCGATGATCAGCACCTTGTCACTGCTGGTCAGATGACGAGGTGAGATGGCGACGGTGCTTTCATTCTGCTTGGTGAAGGAATACACCGTGGCCGACAGCAGATTTTCTGTGAGGGTCAACGACTGATGTTTGCGGGCGAAGATCACCGGCACACCCAGTTTCAAACCGGTCATCACCGCAGGCGCAATGCCTGAAGCCTCAATAGTGACGATCTTGGTAATGCCCGAATCTGCGAACAAAGCTGCAAACTCGTCGCCGATTTGCTGCATCAGCACCGGGTCGATCTGATGATTGAGAAACGCATCGACCTTCAATACCTGATCGGAAAGTACGATGCCTTCTGCGCGAATCTTCTGATGCAATGCTTCCACGTCGCTTCCTCGGGTGCGCGAATCTGCGCAATGAATAGTAGGAGTTATTTTTTCAACATCGCGCGGATGTCCGCCAATGCGGTATTCCCCCGCACCGCCTTCACTTCGGTCGGGGTATCATCATTGCCTTCCCAGGCCAGGTCGTCAGGGGGCAGCTCATCAAGGAAACGGCTAGGCGAGCAATCAATGATCTCCCCGTACTGCTTACGCTTGGCAGCAAAGGTGAACGCCAGTGTCTGCCGCGCCCGGGTAATGCCCACGTAAGCCAGACGGCGTTCTTCCTCGATGGTATCGGCTTCGATACTGGAGCGGTGAGGGAGAATTTCTTCTTCCATGCCCATGATAAAAACGTACGGAAACTCCAGGCCCTTGGAGGCGTGAAGCGTCATCATCTGCACGCCCTCCGCGCCATCCTCTTCCTCCTGCTGACGCTCAAGCATGTCGCGAAGGACCAGCTTGCCGATAGCCTCCTCGATGGTCATTTCACCTTCTTCGTCTTTTTCGAGGGTGTTTTTCAACGCCTCGATCAAGAACCAGACGTTGCCCATACGGTAATCGGCGGCTTTGTCGCTAGAGCTGTTCTGACGCAGCCAGTTCTCGTAATCGATGTCCATGACCATGCTGCGCAGCGCCGCGATCGGGTCGTTCTGCGCACACTGCTGGCGCACGCCATCCATCCAGCGCTTGAAACGCTGCAAACGGTCGGTATAGCGGCTGTCCAGATGCGCGCCCAGGCCGATTTCATCGGTGGCGGCGTACATCGAAATTTTTCGCTCGGTGGCGTAGTTACCGAGTTTCTCCAGCGTCGTCGAACCGATCTCCCGCCGTGGCACGTTGATCACTCGCAGGAAGGCGTTGTCGTCATCCGGGTTAACAAGCAAGCGGAAGTAGGCCATCAGGTCTTTCACTTCCTGACGCCCGAAGAAGCTGTTGCCGCCGGACAAACGATACGGCACCTGGTGATGCTGCAATTTCAGCTCGATCAGTTTGGCCTGATAGTTACCTCGGTACAGGATCGCAAAATCGCTATACGGCCGGTCAGTACGCAAGTGCAGGCTGAGAATTTCCACGGCTACGCGCTCGGCCTCGGCATCTTCATTGCGGCAACGGATCACGCGGATCTCATCACCATGCCCCATCTCACTCCACAGCTGTTTTTCAAAGTCGTGTGGGTTGTTGGAGATGAGCACGTTGGCGCAGCGCAAAATACGGCTGGTCGAGCGGTAGTTCTGCTCAAGCATGACCACTTTCAGCGATGGGTAGTCTTCCTTGAGCAGCATCAGGTTTTCCGGACGCGCGCCGCGCCAGGCATAGATCGACTGGTCGTCGTCACCTACCACGGTGAACTGGTTGCGCATGCCGATCAGCAGCTTTACCAGCAGGTACTGGCTGGCGTTGGTGTCCTGATATTCGTCCACCAGCAGATAGCGAACCTTGTTCTGCCACTTTTCCAGAATGTCTGCGTGTTCTTGAAACAGCTTTACCGGCAACAGAATCAGGTCGTCGAAGTCCACCGCGTTATACGCCTTGAGCGTGCGTTGGTAGTGGGTGTAAACGATGGCGGCGGTCTGTTCCTTGGGGTTGCGGGCGTTCTCTAGTGCCTCTGCGGGCAGGATCAGGTCGTTTTTCCAGGAGCCGATCATGTTCTTGATCTCGTCGACGCCGTCGTCGCCCGAGTATTCCTTCTGCATGATGTCGGTCATCAGCGCTTTGACGTCGGTCTCGTCAAAGATCGAAAACCCCGGCTTGTAGCCCAACCGCACGTGCTCCTTGCGGATCACGTTCAGGCCCAGGTTGTGAAACGTCGAGACGGTCAGGCCGCGGCCTTCGCCAGCGCGCAACAAGGTGCCAACCCGCTCTTTCATCTCGCGGGCGGCCTTGTTGGTGAAGGTCATGGCAACGATGTATTGGGCGCGGATGCCGCAGTTCTGGATCAGATGGGCGATCTTGCGCGTGATCACACTGGTCTTGCCGGAGCCTGCACCGGCGAGCACCAAAAGAGGGCCGCCGACGTAGTTCACGGCTTCTTGTTGCCGAGGATTGAGTCGGGACATATCAGGAAGAGGATCGCTAACGAAATGGGCGGGCATTTTAGCAGGCTATGGCGATTGTGCAGCGACCGTCCGCCAATGAGTGACGTCTTATGTCGCGCGCAGCTATCTAATTTTTTTGGTTTTGTTACATTTGCGCATCCGAATGCTGAATGATCGCTCTGTTTGGCCCTCTTTCCCGGGCCTTCTGTTTGTCTCTTTTCGAGTCTAGGGAGCTAGCTTGCCTACGCCTGTCCAACCCTTGCGGTTGTTAGTGCTGGCCCACGAGCCGGAATGGCTGGTATTGCTGCGCAGTTGCCTGAAACCTGAGCAGAATCAGGAAAATCTGTTGTCCTTCTCGCACTGGAACGACATCAGTGCCTCGTTAATCGACGATCAACCGACCCTATTGCTCACCACACCAGAATTACAGCCGCCACCAGGCCGCTGCAATCTGCCGGTGGTCATGCTGCTTGAAGAAGAGCCGCTGGTACCGCCGCTTGGCGCCAGTGACTGGCTGATTCGTAGCGAGTTGACGCCAGCAACGTTACGCAGCTGCCTGCGCCATGTGAATGAGCGCGCGCTGCTGGAAAACACCCTGCAGCGCCTGGCCGAGCAAGACACCCTGACCGGCATCGCCAATCGTCAGGGTTTCCAGACCCTGCTGGCGGCACGTCTGCTGGAAAACGACGGGCGCGGCCTTGCGCTAGGCCATCTCGATCTGGACAACTTCCGCCGCGCCAACGACGCACTGGGTCATCAGGCCGGCGACCGGCTGATCTTGCAGGTAGTGGCGCGACTCAAAGGGCAGCTGGAAGTCGGCGACCAGATCGCTCGCCTGGGCAGCGACGAATTTGCACTGCTGATCGACACTCGTCGCGCCCCAGGGCGCGCGGAATGGATGGCTGAACGCATCACCGAAGCCCTGTCCGAGCCGTACTGGGTCGACGGCGAAAGCTTGCTCATCGGCTGCAGTCTGGGGATTGCTCATTCCCGTGCCGAGGCGGGTGCGGACCCGTTGATGTGGCACGCGCACATCGCCATGCAGCAGGCCAAAGGTATTCAGGGCTGCACCTTTCATGTCTTCAACGATCGGCTGAATCGCAATGCCCGTAGCCTTGCCGACCTGGAGGGCGAGTTGCGACGGGCGTTACGGCGCGACGAGCTGGAATTGCACTACCAGCCACGGCTCTGCATGACCAGCGGGCGCATTGTCGGGCTGGAAGCACTGGTGCGCTGGCGTCACCAGGAGCGAGGTTTGCTGCCGCCCAGTGAATTTGTACCGCTGGCCGAGCAAAGCGGATTGATCGTGCCGCTGGGTTACTGGGTGATCTCCCGGGCGCTGCGCGACATGCAGGCGTTGCTTGAGCGAGGCCTGCCGCAGTTGCACATGGCGATAAACCTGTCATTCCGTCAGTTTCAGGACAACCAATTGCTGGCGACATTGGGCCGACTGATTACCGAGCGCGGCATTGATGCGCAATGGCTTGAGTTCGAACTGACTGAAACCGCCGTCATGCGCCGCAGCGATCTGGTCAAACAGACCATGGACGCTCTCGGACGCCTGGGCGTACGGTTTTCGCTGGACGACTTCGGCACCGGGTTTTCATCGTTCGTCCATCTCAACAACCTGCCCATTACCCTGCTGAAGATCGACAAGAGCTTCGTGGGCGAAATGGAGCAGCGCGAAGAAAACCGCAAGCTGGTACACGCAATGATCAACCTGGCCCATAACCTGAGCCTGGAAGTGGTCGCCGAAGGTGTCGAAACATCTGAGCAACTGGCGTTGCTGCGCAGCTATGGCTGCGATCAGGTTCAGGGCTACCTGATCAGCAAACCACTGCCGTTGCCGGAATTGGTCAAGTACCTGACCTTCGATCAACAAGCACCCGGGGCGTTGAGCGGAGTTTGAGATTGATGCTCACATCAATCGTGGATTTGCCTATGTCCCTGACACCGCGCTGTCGCGCAGCAAACGGGGCCCCGTAGGAGTGAGCTTGCTCGCGTTTTGGTCTTGATTGAAGACTATATTGCCTGAACTCACGCTATCGCGAGCAAGCTCACTCCTACAGGATCGTGTTTGTTCCGCGACAGCGGTGGTAAACAGACAATCAAGTCTTACTTACCCCATCACCGGCTCTGCCGCCGCTTCCCGGCGTAACAGCTTCGAGGTCTTTCTTTCGAAGGCCCAGGTCAGCGCAATCGCTGAGCACAGCAGCCCCAACGCCAGCCCCCACCAGACGCCCTCGGCGCCGTGGTTGGTGTAAAAACCAAATATCCATGCTGCCGGTGCTGCGACCAGCCAGTAACTGGCGAGCCCGATAAGGAAGGTGGTCCGCGCATCCTTGAAGCCACGGATCGCGCCCATCGCGATGGTTTGCGCGCCGTCGAGAATTTCAAACCAGGCGGCAATCGCCAGCAGCTTGACCGTCAGCTCGACGATGTCGGCGAATTTCGGGTCATTGATATCCAGGAACAGACCGATGACCAGGTGCGGTGCCAGCCAGAACAACATCCCGAACATCAGCATCACCACAGAGCCAAAGGCTATGCCTGCGCGCCCGGCAGTTCGGGCCAACAACAGATTACCCGCGCCGTAGTGCTGACCAATGCGCATGGTGACTGCGTAGGAAATTCCCACCGGAATCATGAACGCCATCGACACTGACTGCAGAGCGATCTGATGCGCTGCCATTTGCGTGCTGCCCATGGCTCCCATGCAAAAAGCCGCGAAGGTGAACAGGCCGACTTCAACCGCGTAAGTCCCGCCGATTGGCAAGCCCAGCCGCCACAACTCTTTGAGATGGCTGCGCGAAAGCTGCCAGAAACCCTCGCGGATCGGATAGGCCGCGTAAGCAGGATGACGACGAATGTGCAGCGCAAGAATCAACGCCATACCGTTGGTGACCACAGCCGTCACCAGACCAATGCCCATCAAGCCCAGATTCGGCAGCCCGAACACTTCATGGATAAAGGCGTAGTTGAGGACGAAGTTGGCAATCGCACCGCCCAGACTGATCGCCATGACAGGGCCTGCACGCCCCAATGCACTGGTAAAGCCGCGCAAGGCCATGAACGTCAACAGACCGGGCAACGCCAGTGGCAAGGTGATCAAGAATTGACCTGCCATGTGCACGTTGGATTCGGTCTGGCCGAAATGCAGGAGGATAGGCTCAAGGTTCCACAGGATCAGCATGGCAATCAATGCCATGCCCCACGCCAGCCAGACCCCGGCCTGGACCAGTTGCGCAGCGCCTTTGCTGTCTCCCGCGCCGTGCCTGATAGCCACCAGCGTGCCGACTGCGGCCATGACGCCGACGCAGAAAAACGAAATGAAGTTGTAAGTCGCAGCGCCCAAACCACCGCCCGCCAAGGCCTCCGGGCCGATATGGCCCATCATCACCGTGTCGGTAAAAACCATCAGCATGTGCGCCATCTGTGAAGCGATCAGCGGCCCGGCAAGGCGCAGGATGATCCAGAGTTCTTTGATGGCAGGTTGTTGCATGGCGCGACGCTCGATTTCAGGGGGCAGTTATGAGCCGCCCATTTTCATCAGTTACGTGCGCGGGCACAAAGGGATAAATAAGATCGTTAGCATGAGTAAAACTCATCTATTGGTTTTTTAGCTAAGATTACTTATCCCCGCAGCAGGAGCGTTCTGAATGCCTCGTAGTCTTCCACCTCTTTATGCACTGCGCGCATTTGAAGCGGCTGCGCGGCACAGCTCATTTACGCGAGCAGCCGAAGAACTGTCGATCACCCAAAGTGCGGTCAGTCGGCACATTCGTACCCTGGAAGATCACTTTGCCTGCCGACTGTTTCAGCGCATCGGTCGCAATATCCAGCTCACCGAAGCCGCCCGGACCTTGCTGCCAGGCGTGCGCGACGGCTTTTCGTCTCTGGAGCGCGCCTGCAACACGCTCTCGGTCGATGAAGGGATCCTGCGCATGAAAGCGCCGCCGACCCTGACCATGCGCTGGCTGTTGGCGCGCCTCAGTCGCTTTCGTCATTTACAGGCGGGCAACGAGGTGCAGTTGACCAGCGCGTGGATGGAAATCGATGTGGTGGACTTCAGTCATGAGCCTTTCGACTGCGCCGTCCTGCTCAGTCGCGGCCATCTGCCCGCCGACTGGGAGGCCATACACCTGTTCCCCGAGTTGTTGATTCCTGTGGGCGCGCCGAATCTGGTGGACGATCAGCCTTGGAATATCGAACGCCTGGCCAGCGCCGAATTACTGCACCCCACGCCGGACCGCAGGGACTGGCGCAGTTGGCTTGAACGCACGGGGTTATCGGAACAGGTTTCACTTAAAGGCGGGCAGGTGTTCGACACACTGGAATTAGGTATGATCGCCGCCGCTCGCGGCTATGGGGTTTCCATGGGGGATCTGCTCATGGTCGCCGAAGATGTCGCCCAGAACCGCTTGAGTCTGCCTTGGCGAACCGCTGTTTACAGCGGCGAAGACTATTATCTGGTGTGGCCAAGAACCCGACCCGGCAGCGAACGCTTGCGTCGATTGGGGGATTTTCTGCAGAGCGAAGTCAATGCCATGGAGCTGCCCGAGGTGCAAATCCTCAGGGAATAGTGGCATTGCGACACAGTTTGTAACCGAATCCTACAAATCCGGGGACCATACTCAAGTATTACGCGACAAGGCCGATGTGTAGAATTGACGCCCCCATGTACAAATTTTGTACAACCAAGGCTAACTAACTTAATTAAATTCAGCTGAACGGCTATTAGAGGTCATTGAAGACCCTCCGTTCGGCCAGGAGTCGTCATGTCCAAGCCCCGTGCCCGAATTGCTTCGCAACTCGGTATTGCTTTGGCCGTTATTCTGGCAGTTGTCATCTCAGGCAGTACTGTCTTTGCGTTGCGTTCGCTGGACTCTGCCAACCTCGTCATTCGTGAAGAGCACATGGCGAGTGAGGCACGCTTGCTGGCCGACCAACTCAACACGTTTCACAGCACGCTGCGGGTCAGTACCCAGCGTTTGAGCGGGTTGTTTGAAAAACGTTTCGCCAGCGGCCTTACCGTTCAGGCGGATCAGCCAGTCACAGTCGCCGGGGTGCAGACACCGAGCCTGATCCTTGCGGGCAGTGCGCTAAACAACAACTTCAGGGAAGTTGACGAATTCCGCCAATTGACTGAAGGCGTGGCCACCGTATTTGTGCGCAGCGGCGAAGAGTTCATCCGCATCAGCACCTCGCTGACCAAGCAGGATGGCAGCCGCGCTATCGGCACCATGCTCGACCGCAAGAACCCTGCGTACGACCGCTTGATGTCGGGCCAGAGCTATGTCGGTAAAGCCGTGCTGTTCGAGCGCTACTACATGACGCAATACACCCCCGTGAAAGACAGCTCCGGCAAAGTCATCGCGGTGTTGTTCGTCGGCTTCGATTACACCGACGCGCAGAATGCCCAGTTCGAAAACCTGAAGAACTTCCGCATCGGCAAAACAGGCTCTCTGGCCCTGCTTGATGATCAGAACCGTTGGCTGGTGCCACCAGCAGGCGTACAGGCTCTTGATCAGGCTGGCAAAACAGTCGCTGATTTTGCAAAAACGCCAGGCAAAGGCCAGTACTGGAGCGACACCAGCGAAGACTTCTACAGCGTTGCCCAGCCTTTCAGCGGTGGGCCGTGGACCGTTCTGGCAAACATGCCCAAGGACGAAATCAGCGCGGTAACGTGGAATGTCGGTACGCAGCTGGCAATCGGCAGCCTGTTGGCCATGCTGATCGCAGTGGGCTCCGCTATCTGGTTGCTGCGCAGCAAACTGCGTCCGCTGTCTGAACTGGTGCGTCAGGCAGAAGCACTCGGTGCCGGTGATTTGAGCGTGCGCTTGAACATCACCAGCCATGACGAAATTGGTCAATTGGCAACCAGCTTCAACAAGATGGGTGAAGCCCTGTCGACCATGGTGTCGCACATCCGCACAGCCGCTCAGCAAGTCAGCAGTCGCGCCAATGAACTGTCCGGTCTGTCCGGTGGCGCGTACCGCGGCATGGAGCAGCAATCGGGTGAAATCGTCAGCATGGCGGGCGCGGTAGAAGAGTTCAGCGCTACCTCGCTCAACATTGCCGACAACATGGGCAACACCGAACGTCTGGCTCAGGAAAATGCTCAGCAGACCCGTATCGGTCGCGCCTCGATGCAAGAAGCATCGTCCTCCCTGGAGCAGATCGCCGCCTCGATCAACAGCACCGCTGCTGTCATCAACACGTTGGGGCAACGCTCTCAGGAAATCGGCAGCATCGTCGGCGTGATCACCTCGATTGCCGACCAGACAAACTTGCTGGCTCTTAACGCCGCTATCGAAGCAGCACGGGCGGGCGAACAAGGTCGTGGCTTCGCAGTGGTTGCTGACGAAGTGCGTAGCCTGGCAACGCGTACCCGGGATGCGACCAACGAAATCTCCGGGATGATCACCAGCATCCAGCAAGAGACCGGCAACGCCATCTCCACCATGCAGCAGGGCAATGCCCAGATGCAGGAAGGCCTGGCGCGCAACGCCAAAGTGGCTGCTGCGCTGGCGCAGATCGACGAGCAAAGCCGCTCGGCCGGTCAGCAATTCGCTGCGATCACCACCGCGACCCAAGAGCAAAGCAGCACTGCAACCTTGCTGAGCAGCAACCTGCAAAGCATCGCCATGGCCAACAGCGAACAACGTGAAGTCGTTTCGCATCTGGCCATTACCGCAGAGGAACTGAACACCCTGGCTGCCGATTTGCGCACCGAGGTTGACCGGTTTCGTTGATTGCCAAGCGACATAAAAAAACGCCCTTCGGGGCGTTTTTTTTGCAGAAATATGTACTCACTCTGACCGCTTCGGTGTCCAACGCACCGCGCTGTCTCGCGCATAAAAAATAAACCTGCGCGCACGAGCACCGCGAGGCCGCGATAGCGGTTTGTCAGTCAAACCGCGTTTTCGTTCATCGCGGGCAAGCCTCGCTCCCACAGGATCGAGATTTACTGTGGGAGCCGGGCTTGCCCGCGATATAGGCGCTGCGGTTTATCAGTCAGGGCGCGTGAGCGTTCTTCGCGAGCAAGCTCCGCTCCTACAGAGGCGGCGCAAGTCTGTTGGAGCGAGGCTTGCCCGCGATCCAGGCGCCGCGGTGCATCAGTCATGGCGCGTAATCGTTCTTCGCGGGCAAGCTCTGCTCCCACAGGAAATCCAGATCATTGCCATCCATCGCCTTATTCCATTTCAGCAGGTCCGTTATGAAATAAATGCTAAATACCATCCAGCGGACAGGCTAAAATGCGCGCCCGGCCTATCCCGCCGGTGCGAATCAGCCGGTGCGCGTCCTGCCGCCGCGCTGAATTTTTAACGCGCCCCCACAAGGTTCGCTAAGTGATCGAGTTCCATAACGTCCATAAAACCTACCGGGTGGCAGGCAAAGAAATTCCGGCCCTGCACCCCACCAGCCTGCGCGTCGAAGACGGCCAGGTATTCGGCCTGATCGGCCATTCAGGGGCTGGCAAAAGTACCCTGCTGCGCCTGATCAACCGCCTGGAAACCCCGAGCGGTGGGCAGATCGTTGTTGACGAAGACGACGTCACTGCCCTCGACGCCAATGGCTTGCGGCGCTTCCGTCAGCAGGTCGGAATGATCTTCCAGCACTTCAACCTGCTGTCTTCCAAGACCGTGGCCGACAACGTCGCCATGCCGCTGACGCTGGCCGGTGATATGTCCCGCGCCGAGATCGATCAGCGCGTAGCGGAACTGCTCGCCCGGGTTGGCTTGTCCGACCACGCGAAGAAATACCCTTCGCAGCTGTCCGGCGGGCAAAAGCAGCGTGTCGGCATTGCCCGCGCCTTGGCCACCAAGCCAAAGATTCTGCTCTGCGATGAAGCCACCAGCGCCCTGGACCCGCAAACTACTGCGTCGGTCCTGCAACTGCTGGCCGAGATCAATCGTGAGCTGAAGCTGACCATCGTCCTGATCACCCATGAAATGGACGTGATCCGCCGTGTCTGCGACCACGTCGCCGTCATGGATGCCGGCGTAATCGTCGAGCAAGGCAAGGTTGCTGATGTATTCCTGCACCCACAGCACCCGACGACCAAACGCTTTGTTCAGGAACACGAGCAAATCGACGAAAACGAACAGCGCGATGACTTCGCACACGTTGAAGGCCGCATCGTCCGCCTGACCTTCCAGGGTGAGGCGACTTACGCACCGCTGCTCGGTACCGTCGCGCGGGAGACCGGCGTGGATTACAGCATCCTGGCCGGACGTATTGATCGCATCAAAGACACGCCTTACGGGCAACTGACCCTGGCTATCACTGGCGGCGACATGGACGCCGCCTTCGCTCGCTTCACCGCCGCGGATGTTCATATGGAGGTGCTGCGCTAATGGACGCTCTACTGACTTTATTCCCCAACGTCGACTGGGCGGAAATCTGGGTCGCCACGCTCGACACCCTGAACATGCTGGTCGTGTCTCTGGGCTTTACCGTGTTACTGGGCTTGCCGCTGGGCGTAATCCTGTTCCTCACCTCGCCACGCCAGCTGCTCGAAAACAAAGGCCTGTATTCAGTTCTGGCAGTCATCGTCAACTTGCTGCGGGCCTTGCCCTTCATCATCCTGCTGATCGTGATGATGCCAGTGACCGAGATCATCACCGGCACTACGCTGGGTATTCTCGGCACTTTGCCGCCGCTGATCGCAGGCGCAACTCCATTCTTCGCTCGCCTGGTAGAAACCGCGTTGCGTGAAGTGGATCGCGGCATTATCGAGGCGACTCAGGCGATGGGTGCCACCACCCGGCAGATCATCGTCAAGGCGCTGCTGCCTGAAGCACGCCCCGGCATCCTCGCTGCCATTACCGTTACGGCCATTGCGCTGGTGTCGTTCACCGCCATGGCGGGCGCTGTTGGCGCAGGCGGGTTGGGTGATCTGGCGATTCGCTACGGTTACCAGCGTTTCCAGAACGATGTGATGTTCGTGACGGTCGTATTGCTGCTGGTGCTGGTGCAAATCCTGCAAACCATCGGCGACAAACTGGTCGCGCACTTTTCCCACCGCTAAGTTATCGGCCGATTCATCGGCACAGGCCCGCACGTTGGCGGGCCCTCAAAGGAGTTGATGTATGAAGAAGCTGTTGGCCGTATTTGCCGCCGTTGCCGCATTGTCCGCGCATGCCGATGAAACCCTCACCGTTGCAGCCAGCGCCGTGCCCCACGCCGAGCTGCTCGAGTTCGTGAAACCGACCCTGGCCAAAGAAGGCGTAGACCTGCAGATCAAGGTCTTCAATGACTACGTGCAGCCCAATGTACAGGTCGCTCAGAAGCGTCTGGATGCAAATTTCTTCCAGCACCAGCCGTATCTGGATGAGTTCAACAAGGGCAAAGGTACTGATCTGGTCAGCGTCGCCAAGGTTCACGTAGAACCGTTCGGTGCTTATTCGGACAAGATCAAGAACCTAGCCGATTTGCCGGACGGCGCCAATGTCGCGCTGCCTAACGATGCCACCAACGAAGGCCGCGCTTTCCTGTTGCTGGCCAAAGCGGGTCTGATCACCCTGAAGGACCCGACCAGCATCCTGGCCAAACCGAGTGACGTGCTGCAGAACCCGAAAAACCTGAAGTTCCGTGAGCTGGAAGCGGCTACGCTGCCACGCGTGCTGACTCAGGTTGACCTGGCACTGATCAACACCAACTACGCGTTGACTGCCAAGCTTGATCCAACCAAAGACGCGCTGATCATCGAAGGTGCCGAGTCGCCTTACGCCAACATTCTGGTAGCCCGCCCGGACAACAAGGATTCGGACGCCATGAAAAAACTGGTCGCAGCGCTGCAAAGCCCGGAAGTAAAAGCGTTCATCGCCGAGAAGTACAAAGGCGCTGTGGTTCCGGCTTTCTAAGCTGATCCCACCGCCCTAAAGAGAATGCATCTTCGGAAGGGAATGCATTCTCTGTAGGAGCTGCCAAAGGCTGCGAAGCATTCAGTGCTGACACACCGCTACGCAGCCTTCGGCAGCTCCTACAGTTCACTCGTGAGCCGCGTCTCACTCCCGCTCCAACAACCCCGGCAACTGCGCCAGCAGCTTCTGAGTATTGAACGGCGCCCGGATAAAACCGCGCTGGTTACCATCAGGCCCGAGCAACGCAAGGTTGCCGCTGTGATCTACCGTGTAACCCGGTTTGCTGGTGTCGGCAGGAATAAAGGGAATGCTCACCCCGTTGGCCAGCTTCTGAATGTCCGGCACGGCTCCCGTCAAACCCACGAAGTCCTTATCGAAATAGCCCAGATACTGCTTGAGCTGCTGTGGCGTGTCGCGGTTGGGATCAACGCTGATCAACACCACCCGTAATTTACTCAACGCCTCTTTGGGCAGCTCGCTCTTGATCTGGCGTAATTGGGCAAGCGTGGTCGGGCAGATATCCGGGCAATAGGTGTAGCCGAAAAACAGCAGCGTCCACTTGTCCTTGAATTCGTTGATCTGCACCGGCTGACCCTCCTGATTCGTCATAGTCAGGTCGGGCAGTTTGCGACTTTGCGGCAGCAGAATGATCCCAGCATCGATCAACGCCGTCTGGTCCCCCGAGCCTTTGCCCGACAACACACGATTAACGGTCAGGCCCAAAATCAACGCGACGATGGCGACCAGGATGAAAACGGTTTTCTGGGTTCGAGTCATAGGGTCAACAGTAGGTAATGGTCTGCAAACAGGGCGATAAACAGCGCGAGCTGGTAATAGACAGAGTACTCGAACCTGCAGATTGCAGCATGCGGTCGGATGCCACGGTACAACACGCATGCCCAAAACAGAAAGCGGCCGCCAAAAACCGGCGCGCGCAGCAAATACAGCGGGCCGCTCAGGTGAGTCACTAAAGGTAGCAAACTGACTTGGTCAGTTCGAAGTAGTCGCGCCATATGGACCCGGTGGCGGACGTCGGCCAGGACAGTCATGGGCTGAATCTCTCGTCCTGTGTGGACTGTTGGAGCGAGGCTTGCCCGCGAATTCGGTGCCTAAGCCCCAAAGATTTTATTGAATATACCGGCCCCTTCGCGGGCAAGCCTCGCTCCAACAGAGCTGCGCAGCTCACTCGGTAATTAATCATCACCATACTCACCATCAACCCCGCACCACAGGCGCTATGGGCCATGGCGGTTATCAGCGGCAAATGAAACAGTACGTTACTGACGCCCAGACTGATCTGCGCCGCCAGCACTCCAACCAACAAAGCCGCCATGCCCTGGAGCCCTGACTTTTTCAGTTGCCAGGCCAGACTCAGCAGCGACAGCGTGACCAGCAAAGCGCCGACACGATGAGTCAGGTGAATCGCAGTACGCGCCTCGCTATCGAGCTTGCCGCCCAGATAATTGGGCCCGATGTGTTGGGTCAGATGAAAGCCATTGGTGAAGTCTGCATCAGGCCACCATTGGCCCTGACAGGTCGGCGCATCGGGACAGGCCAACGCGGCATAGTTGGCGCTAACCCAGCCACCCAGCGCGATCTGCACTGCAACCAGAAACAGGCCGATGGCGGCCAGACGCTGAAGCCTTGCGGGCAACGGCGGCGTTACAAAGAAGGGGCCACTTAAACGTAGCGTCAGCAGAAACAACAGGCTCAGTGTCGCTACCCCGCCCAGCAAATGCGCCGTCACCACTTGCGGCCAAAGCTTGAGGGTGACGGTCCACATGCCGAATGTAGCCTGTGCAAACACCACGCCTAGCAGCAACAAAGGCAGCTTCAGCGGTTGCCCCTGTTGCGATCGGCGCCGCCAGGCCTGAGCGGCTAATAGCATGATCAGCAGCGCCAGCCCTCCCGCAAAGTAGCGATGCAGCATTTCGCTCCAGCCCTTGGCGGCATGCACAGGCGCGTCGGGAAAGTGCAGCTCTGCGTAGGCCAGTTGCAGATCGTTGCCCGGCACGCTGATGAATCCATAGCAGCCCGGCCAATCCGGGCAACCAAGCCCCGCATGGGTCAGACGGGTATAAGCGCCCAATAAAACCACGAACAGCGCCAGCAGCGTGGCAAGCAGAGCAAGACGAAATCCGGGTCTGGTCATAGCGACCTCCTAGCCGATGTTCGATAGCTTCAGCAGTTGCCGCAGGTCCTTGAGCAAATCCTTACCGTTAACATCAGCGCCGTAGCGCAACACGAGATTGCCATGAGGATCGACGATCCATAATTGAGGTACTTCAATGCCGGGCGCAGCTTTTTGATACTGCGCAAGCTCCAGCGGATAGCGCTGCAGCTGTGGATATTCCCGGCTCAGTTTTGCGTCGTAATCAGCACTCAGCGGTTGTGCGCTGGCCAGCGCGTGACTGGCACGAGAGGCATCACGCCCCAGGCCGATCTGGATTTGCCGCGCCAGATACACCAGTTGCTGGCAATCGACGCCGCAGCCTGCTGGCGCGCTGACCAACAGCTGCCAACGCGATTCTTTGGCCTGAATACCCAGATCAGCGCGACTTTGACCAGTGCCGATCAATTCGCCATGAAAGCTGCGATTGTCCGGCACCCAGAACTTGAACCGATACATGCTGGTGGCCAGGATCATGGGGCCGATGGCAACCAGCAGCACCAATAGCAACTGCAAACGCCCCCTGCGCCGGTTCGGCGGCGGCCGCTGTTCAGACGTGCCGACTGGATTGATGGTTATTCCCATGAGGGTCCTCCGGACTTTTCTTGTTGTTTTTTGCCTGATGCCAACCGAGATACAGATAAAGCCCGACCAGCGCCGTCGCCATGGCGAACCACTGCACGGCGTAGCCCAGATGTTTTGCCGGACTCATCGCGACGACCGGCCAATCAACGCGGTAAGCACCCGGCCCTGACTCCATGCGCAGCTCCTGACGGAAACCCTCGCGCCCCAACTCCGCCCAGAGCATGTCAGGCTGCACGGCCGTAATCAGGCGTGGCCAAGAGGCGCTGGCAACGTCTGCGCGTAACTGGAAGGTGGCAGGCACCACGTAAACCCAGCTCAGCAGGCTGATCGTTTGCAGCGGGGTGGTGTAAAGCGGTGGCACGCGCCGGTCTGGCCAAGGCAACCAGCCGCGATTCACCCAGACCCAGATACCACTGGCCTCATCCTGGAACGGCTGGATCAATTCCACACCGGCTTTCCCCTCGCGGATGCTGTTATCCAGCAGCAGGCTATGCTGCGGATCGAAATGCCCGCGCACCTGCACGCGACGATAAGCCAGGTCGGCGCTGTTCAATATCTGATCGACTGCGACAGGGGCTTCAGCCCTGCGCTCGGCATGAGTGGCAAGCATGACGCGCTTTTCTTCACCTCGACCAAGCTGCCAGAAACCGAGAGTTACCAGCACCGGCAGCAAGATCATCACCACCAACGTAGGCAACACACCGGGAGTGAAGTGCTTCATCACCTGTCCCGCCAGACGGATCGAGCCCCACCTATACTCCATTGCATCGCCGTTGCTCCTGGAGTTGTCATGCTCAAAATAGCGATTGTGCTCATGCTGTTCGCCACGGTGATCTGCCTGTTCAGTGGCCTGTTTTTTCTAGCCAGAGACGGCGGTCATTCAACCCGCCTGCTCAAAGCCCTGACCCTGCGCGTGAGCCTGGCAGTGGTGACTCTGGCGCTGATCGCGTGGGGGTTTTATAGCGGCCAGTTGGTTTGAAACGGCCCTGTTGGCTGCCCCAGTGTCCATGACCCTGCGCGGTCTCGCGACATACACTGGACCTGTAGGAGCCGAGCTTGCTCGCGATGCAGATGCCGAATTTCGCAGGCTCACCGCGTTATCGTTTATCGCGAGCAAGCTCGGCTCCTACAGATTCAATAAGGCTCCAGATCTAAACCACATACACAAATACAAACAACCCAACCCACACCACGTCCACAAAATGCCAATACCAGCTGGCCGCTTCAAAACCGAATTGGTGCTGCGCATCGAAGTGCCCACGCAGGATGCGCATCAGCATCACGAACAAGATGATCGTACCGATGGTCACGTGGGCGCCATGAAAGCCCGTGAGCATGAAAAAGGTCGCGCCGTAGATGCCGGAGCCCAGCGTCAGGCCCAGCTCCTTGTAGGCGTGGACGTATTCCTCAATCTGTAGCGTCAAGAAACTCAGACCCAGCAAAACCGTGATCGCCATCCATATCTTCAACGCGCCACGATGACCGCGTTTCAAGGCATGGTGAGCAAGGGTGATGGTCACACTGGAGCTGACCAGCAGAATCGTGTTGATCAGCGGCAACTTCCACGGGTCGATGACGCCTTTGGGCGCGGGATAGAGTTTCGGGTCCGGCGTGTCCAGCATCGGCCAGGTGTACTGGAAGTTCGGCCACAGCATGTTGGCGATACCTTTGGAGCCTTCGCCGCCCAGCCAGGGCCCGGACCAGTAGCGGATGTAAAACAGCGTGCCGAAGAACGCGATGAAGAACATCACCTCAGAAAAGATGAACCAGCTCATGCCCCAGCGGAATGAGCGATCCATTTGCGCGCTGTACAGCCCGGCGCGACCCTCTTTGATCACCGTGCCGAACCAGCCGAACAGCATGTACGCCACTAACAAACCGCCCACGATGAGGATCCATGGCCCATGGGAGTCCGGACGTGCGGCTTTAAGATCATTGAACCAGGTGCCAAGGCCGTACATCGTCACCAACAGCCCGACGGTGGCGATAATCGGCCATTTGCTTTGTGCCGGAACGTAGTACTGCTCGTGAGTGGCCATCAGGCTCTCCTCGCTAACCCCCGCTTTTCGCAGCGGGCGGTTTGCTGGCGGTAACGTTGAACAGGGTGTAACCCAGCGTCAGGTGTTTCACGTCCTTGGGCAAGTCGCGGTCGACAATGAAACGCACCGGCATTTCGATGCGCTCGCCCGGCTGCAGCACTTGCTGGGTGAAGCAGAAGCATTCGGTCTTATGGAAGTACACCGCCGCTGAACCCGGTGAAATGCTCGGCACCGCCTGAGCAGTCATGGGCCGGTCCGTCGGGTTCTGGGCAACAAACAACATCTCGTTGACGGCACCGGGATGCACTTCCAGTTGATCAGCCTTGGGATAGAAACCCCAGACCATGTCCACAGCATTGGTCGACAGAAACTGCACACGCACCTGCCGGCTCTCATCCACCATTTGCGAGCCCTGGTAGGCATCCCCCGTCTTGCCATTGATACCAAATGCTTTGCACATCACGTCGTAAAGCGGCACCAGTGCAAAGCCGAAGGCGAACATCACAACGACGACCAGCAGCAGACGGGTGATCAGGGGTTTAAGGGAGTTTGGGCTGGTCATGTCATTAAGGCCCTGCACAACCTGTAGAAGTGAGCTTGCTCGCGATAGCGTCGGATCAGTCGGTACATTTGCCGAATGAACAACCGAATCGCGAGCAAGCTCACTCCTACAGATGTTGGGTTGGTTTCTGAGCGCTTCATTTCACCTCCGGCGGCGTGGTGAAGGTGTGGTAGGGCGCAGGCGAGGGGATGCTCCATTCCAGACCTTCGGCACCGTCCCAAGGTTTTGCCGGGGCCGGTACTCCGCCGCGAATAGTCTTGATCACGATGAACAGGAAGAAGATCTGCGTCGCGCCAAAGGTAAATGCACCTATCGATGACACCATATTGAAGTCGGCAAATTGCAAGTTGTAGTCCGGCACACGTCGCGGCATGCCCGCCAGGCCAACGAAGTGCATAGGGAAGAACGCCATGTTCATGCCAACAAAGGATAGCCAGAAATGTAGCTTGCCCAAGGTTTCGTCGTACATGTGCCCCGTCCACTTGGGCAGCCAGTAGTAAGCCGAAGCGAAGATGCCGAAGATCGCACCGGGTACCAGCACGTAATGGAAATGGGCGACCACGAAATAAGTGTCCTGATACTGAAAGTCGGCGGGAGCGATGGCCAGCATCAATCCGGAAAAACCACCAATGCTGAACAGAATCACAAACGCCACAGCAAATAGCATCGGCGTCTCGAATGTCAGCGAGCCTTGCCACATGGTGCTGACCCAATTGAACACCTTCACGCCGGTCGGCACTGCGATGAGCATGGTCGCGTACATGAAGAACAACTCGCCCACCAATGGGATGCCCACGACAAACATGTGGTGCGCCCAGACCATGAACGACAGGAAGGCGATGCTCGCCGTTGCGTAGACCATCGAGGTGTAGCCAAACAGCGGCTTGCGGGAAAAAGCCGGAATGATTGAACTGACCGCGCCGAACGCCGGCAAGATCATGATGTACACCTCCGGATGGCCGAAGAACCAGAACACATGCTGAAACAACACCGGATCACCTCCGCCCGCAGCATTGAAGAAGCTGGTGCCAAAGTGGATGTCCATGAGCATCATCGTCACGCAACCTGCCAGCACCGGCATTACTGCTATCAGCAGGAACGCGGTGATCAGCCAGGTCCACACAAACAAGGGCATCTTCATCAGGGTCATGCCCGGCGCGCGTAGATTGAGGATAGTCGCGACCACGTTGATTGCCCCCATGATCGAGCTGATGCCCATCATGTGAATGGCGAAGATAAAAAACGTGACGCTCTCAGGCGCATAGGTCGTGGATAAAGGCGCGTAGAACGTCCAGCCGAAATTGGGACCACCACCGGGGGTGAACAGGGTCGAAATCAATAGCCCGAATGCGGCAGGCAGGAGCCAGAAACTGAAGTTGTTCAGGCGCGGCAAGGCCATGTCCGGCGCGCCGATCATCAACGGGATCATCCAGTTGGCCAGCCCGACAAAAGCGGGCATCACCGCACCAAAGACCATAATCAGGCCGTGCATGGTGGTCATCTGATTAAAAAACGCGGGCTCGACGATTTGCAGGCCCGGCTGAAACAGCTCTGCACGGATCACCATCGCAAAGGAGCCGCCCAGCAGGAACATGGTGAAGCTGAACCACAGGTACAGCGTGCCGATGTCCTTGTGGTTAGTGGTGAGCAGCCAACGCATCAGGCCTTTGGCGGGACCGTGTGCCGCGCCATGATCCGCTACACCATGCTCGTCTATTACGGTGCTCATGGCTTATCTCCTGCGGTGTTTCCTGATGACACAGGTTTTGTGGGAGCGGTGCTTGCCCGCGATGAAGCCGACGCGGTCCATAAAAGAACCGCGGCGCTTGTATCGCGGGCAAGCACCGCTCCCACAGGATTACCTCCAGCCATGAACACTTTCATTTCTGCGCCTCTTTCAGCGCCAGCACATCCTTGGGCGTAACCATGTCGTTGGTGTTGTTGCCCCAGGCGTGGCGCTCGTAGGTGATCACCGCCGCGATATCGACTTCCGATAGCTGCTTGCCAAACGCCGCCATGGCGGTACCGGCTTTGCCGTTGAACACGATATTGAGGTGCGCTTCTTTGGGGCCAGTGGCGATTTTCGAGCCCTTGAGCGCCGGGAACAGCGGCGGCAGGCCTTGGCCTTCAGGCTGGTGACAGGCTACGCAGGTGGTGTGATAAACCTTGTCACCCCGCGCAACCAGTTCTTCCAGGGTCCACTCCTTGCTGGTCAGCTCTTTGAGCCTGGCGCTCTCTTCTTTGCGGCCCGCCAGCCAGGTGTCGTAATCAGCCTTGCTTCGGGCTTCAACCACAATCGGCATGAAGCCATGGTCCTTGCCGCATAACTCCGTGCATTGCCCACGGTAAATTCCCGGTTTGTCGATGCGGGTCCAGGCCTCATTGACGAAGCCTGGAATAGCGTCACGCTTGACCGCAAAGGCTGGTACCCACCAGGAATGGATGACGTCAGCACCGGTCACCAGAAAACGGATTTTCTGCCCAACCGGGACTACCAGCGGCTGGTCCACCTCCAGCAGGTAGTGCTCGCCTTTCTCATCGCGGTTGTGAATCTGCTCGGTGGTAGTCGCCAGATTGCTAAAGAATTCGACGTCCTGGCCCAGGTATTTGTAATGCCACTTCCACTGATAGCCAGTGATCTGGATATCCAGATCCGACTCAGTGTTGTCGTACATTTCAATGAGGGTTTTGGTCGCAGGAATAGCCATCACCACCAGAATCAGCAAAGGCACGAGGGTCCAGATGATTTCTACGGTGGTGTGTTCGTGAAAGTGCGCAGCCACCTGGCCGGTAGAGCGCCGGTGAACGATCATTGACCAGAACATCGCGCCGAACACCACGACGCCGATCACCACACAGATCCAGAAAATGATCATGTGCAGATCAAATACCGCATGACTGACCTGTGTTGCTCCAGGCGCCATATTCGTTGTCCAGGCACCGTGTGCCTGATCGAATACCGAACACAACAGGAGCAACATCCAGACGCGTGGATGTCGCCTCATTGCGAGCTTCCCCATTGTTTTTATTCCGCAGATTAAGACCTGCGGTTGGGGAGTGGGCTGCCACTTCAGTTACACCGAGCCGCACAAGCGACCATCAGCCAACTTCCGTCAGAACCGAGTATAGACAGGCACCGGATGCGTGCAACGCACTGGCAAAATCCGGAAAATGGTCTACACAGATGCGCAGCCTCGACAAATAAAGAGGCAATAATGGCGCAAATGGCGTTTTTAATAGCCAATGCACATATATGTGAACCTGTTATGACAAATACGTCTTAGCCTTTCGCTGAAGCAGGCTAACGTATGGTCTCCCCCTTTCCGTACCTGGTTTTTCCGCCTTCAGGAGCGTTCATGAACACCGCCGCTTTGCGCGAGCAGATCCAACGTGCCCACCAGCACGAGGCCGAGACTGGCCAATTATTGCGTCAACTTGAAACCCAGTTACCGCACCTGCACCCAGCCATCCATTTACCGGAAGTTGATGCACGCGGCGTGCTGACGCGCTTCGTCACCGCCTACATTGATCTGGTGCCGGATTTGCTGGACGCCGCCCATCAGGTCGCGGTTGAAGCCGGCATCGAAGGACAGGTCAAACCTGTGTTGAAAATCGCCGAGCATTTCTTCACCGCGCCTCCCGCGATCATGGACGGACATGAGGGGCTAGACAGCCTGTTGGATGAGGCTTATCTGGCGCATCGGCTGGTTGAGGAAGTGAATGACCTGTACATCAAGCATTTCGCCCGCCCGCTGATCCCTTCGAACACCGTGGTGGCCAGCGTTATTGCTCACCAATTGATTGGTGAATCGTTCGCCAACCAGCTGGATGAAGCGGTGCACCATGCGGTGGATCAGTTGCTTGATGAAGAAAGCTTCGAGCTGGAGTCCGTGGAAGCCTATCGCGACCGCCTGAACAGCCCGGACACCGAAGCCGCCTGGAAGCGCTGGCCGTGCCTGTCACGGCAGTTGGGGCTTGGTCTGGATCTGGATCGGGGCTAAGAGGTAGATAACTCTGTTGGAGCGAGGCTTGCCCGCGAATGGATTTATCATTCGCCATTTCCGTTGGCCATGCCGACGCTTTCGCGGGCAAGCCTCGCTCCAACAATCCAACCCACGTTAGCTTTGCGACGCCGCCGACCCAATACCGGTGGTGGTCGTCAACCGGCCTTCCAGCCTGCGTTTCAACCCACGAGACTCGATGCTCAGACGCGAGCCCTGAGCAGCATTGGCGCGCCCCCATTCCTCCAGCAATTCCAGGCAGGAATGGTCGATGTAACTCAGGTTGCTCAACGGCACATAGACCGTGCTGCCCGCCGGAATAGTCTCCAGCACTTTAGTCAGCGCCGGGACTTTCAAGAAGGTGGCCGAGCCGACCATGCGCAGTTCAAACTCGCCTTCAGCTTCCATCGGCACGAGGTTGATCTTCAATCGTGCAGCTTGCAGCGCCAGCTTGACCAGGGTCAGACCGAAACCGACCAATACACCGGTGAGCAGATCCGTGAAGATGATCGCAGCAGCGGTTGCCGCGTAGGTGAACATCGGCATCCGGCCATAACGGCCCAGGCCACGAAACGCCTTGAGGTCGACCAGCTTGCAACCGGTGTATACCAACACACCCGCCAGACTCGCCACCGGAATGCTTTGCAGCACGCTGGACAGCAGCAACACGAACGCCAGCAACCACAAGCCGTGGAACATGGCAGACATGCGTGTTTTGGCGCCCGCCTGAACGTTGGCCGAACTACGTACGATCACGCCCGTCATTGGCAATGCGCCCACCAGACCGCACAGGACGTTACCCACACCTTGAGCGCTTAGCTCTTTATCGAAGTCTGAGCGTTGACCGTCATGCATACGGTCTACAGCAGCCGCCGACAGCAAGGTTTCGGCGCTGGCAATAAAGGCCACCGCAAAGGCTGCAATCAGAATCGCTGGATCAGCAAGGTTCATCAGGTCTGCAGGGCGCAGCCAGTCAATGGCTTCGGCGAGGTTATCCGGCACTTCCACACGTTTGACCTGCATCGCCAAAGCGATACTGGCAAACGTCGCCAGGCCGACACCCAGCAGGGCGCCCGGAACGAAGCGCAGCGACTGAGGACGAAACTTGTCCCACACCCACATCACCAGAATCGTACCCAGACCGAGAGCACCGGCCTGCATGCCGCTGCCCGGGCCGATAGCCTGAATCAGGGTAGAAGGGAAGGCAACGAGGTTATCCAGGCCGGAAGGTTTGGGACCGCCATCAAACATGACGTGCGCCTGAGAGAGCACGATCAGTACACCGATACCGGCGAGCATGCCGTAGACCACCGCTGGGGCGGTCACCCGGAACCAGCAACCGAGCTTGAAACGCCCGGCAAGGATTTGCAGCACACCGGCGAGCAAGAGGATTGGGCCGAGCATGGCCATACCGTGCTCGCGGACCACCTCGAAGACTAATACCGCAAGACCTGCAGCCGGGCCGCTGACTTGCAGCGGTGAACCTGCCAACCAACCCACCACCAGGCCGCCGATGATGCCGGTGATCAGTCCTTTGGCCGGTGGCATACCGGAAGCGATAGCGATCCCCATGCACAGGGGCAATGCAACCAGAAACACTACTACGGAAGCGAGCAGCTCTCTGGGCAAAACGGATTTCAATTGAGCGAGGCCCATGATGACTCTCCGGTATTCTTCAGACGTGACGACGCCTCACGGCGCGCTATTAGCGCACCGTCAGGTGTCTGAACGAGGTGAAAGTCGCGTTTTTAGTAGCGAGACTTCGGCGTGGCCTTCGGCGTCGGATGGTCGCCATCCAGAGCCAGGAAGCGGCCTTGTTCGGCGTCGTAGGCTTTGATGCCACAGGTTTCGATGTCGTACACCCAGCCGTGGATGAACAACTCACCGCTAGCCATTTTCGACGCTACCGATGGGTGGGTACGCAAGTGTTGCAGCTGCGCGATGACGTTCTCTTCGGTGAGCACGTGCATCGTTTCTTTTTCGCCGGTGCAATTGCAGTTGTCTTCAACCACAGTACGGGCGACCTCGGCGTGTCGCAGCCAGGCTTTGACCGTCGGCATTTTTTCCAGCGTGTGCGGGTTGAGTACAGCGCGCATGGCGCCGCAATCGGAGTGGCCGCAGACGATGATGTGGTGCACGCCCAACGCCATGACGGCGTATTCGATCGCGGTGGAAACACCGCCGTTCATGGGACCATACGGAGGAACTACGTTACCGACGTTACGCGTCACGAACAGGTCGCCAGGCGAGCTGTTGGTGATGAGCTCCGGCACAATCCGGGAGTCGGCACAGGTAATGAACATGGCACGCGGCTGCTGGGCCGTTGCGAGTTTCTTGAACAGCTCTTCCTGTTCGGGGAAGACTTCGCTGCGAAAACGTTTGAAGCCTTCAACAATGTGAGCCAGCGCTACGTCGGAAGTTTCGGCCTCAGGCTTAACGTCTACCGACGTAGCTGAAACCTGCTTATCCATGTCACTCATGTCTAATCCTCTTTGACGGATTGATGTGGATTTTGTGCTGCAACCCTGACTACAGGCATCGCGTCCAAATCCATTTGCCCGCGCCCAACGGGGTCATGCAGATTTACAGGCTAACCGTCAAAACTTAACTGAAACTGAATGTAGCGCTCTGGATCAAGGGTTACAGCCCAACGGCACTAGTGGCGTTTGAATGGCCTGCAACCCTGATTTTGCCCTTATCCCTCGCAAACGCTACTGAAAGCCTCGACGACCTTCAGCAGATTTTGCTCGTTCAAGCCAGCCATGCAAACACGGCCACTACTGATCAGATAAACGGCGTGTTCGTTTCTCAGTCGGTCAACCTGTGCACTGCTGAAACCTGTGTAACTGAACATGCCACTTTGCGTGAGGATATAGCTGAAGTCACGTTGTGGCATTTTTTCCTTGAGAGCGGCCACCAGCTTTACCCGCATGTCGATGATGCGCAGGCGCATCGCCTCGACTTCAGACAGCCATTGGTTGCGCAGCGTCACGTCGTTAAGCACGGCCGAAACCACTAGCGCACCGTGTTTCGGCGGGCTGGAATAGTTACGGCGCACGGTAGCCTTGAGCTGGCCCAGGACTTTGTCGGCCATGGCCGCGTCAGGGCACACGATAGACAAGCCGCCGACCCGCTCGCCATACAACGAGAAGATTTTCGAGAACGAGTTACTGACCAAAACCGTCAGCCCGGCATCAGCCATGGCCCGAATGGCGTAGGCATCTTCACTCATGCCCGCGCCGAAACCTTGATAAGCGGTGTCCAGGAAAGGAATCAGCTTGCGCGCGCCGATCAGTTCAATGAGCTGATCCCACTGCGCCGGGGTCAGGTCCGCACCTGTCGGGTTGTGGCAGCAAGGGTGCAGCAACACAATGCTGTGCGCGGGCAACACCTGCAGAGCGGCAAACATGCCATCGAAATTCACGCCGCCAGTAGCGGCATTGAAATACGGATAGGTATTGACCTTGAAGCCTGCGCCGCCGAACAACGCGTGGTGGTTCTCCCACGTCGGGTCACTGACCCACACCTGGGAATCCGGATAGGCCGACTTGAGAAAGTCCGCACCGACTTTCAAGGCACCCGAGCCGCCGACCGTCTGGATCGTTGCGATACGCCCCGCCAGCAACGCCGGATGCTGATCGCCGAACAGCAATGCCTGGACGCCCTGGCGATAAGAAGCCAGGCCTTCCATAGGCAGGTAAACACACGGGGCCTGCTGGCCTTCAAGCAATTGGCGCTCAGCTTCTACAGCAGCGGCCAGACGCGGGATTCGCCCTTGCTCGTCGTAGTAGAGACCGATACTGAGATTGACTTTATCTGTGTTGGGATCTTTCTGATAAGCATCCATCAACGACAGAATCGGATCACCGGCATAGGACTCAACGTGGGCAAACATGACAGACAACTCCTGATGAAAAGGGCACGGGTATAACTCGGGTGCGACACAACGGGGTAAGCGAGCATCTGGCGAACGCTCCTAAATCTCACATAACAAGCGCGCATGCTACACAATTCACAATGGTCACGCATATAAAGCTGCAAAGCGCACAAATCGCGCAAACATCAAACCAAAAACGCGTTAACCGTGTACAAAGCCTTAATAATGAATCAATACAGTGCAACTCACCCTCAGGCCGTGCCGATATTGTTTTCCTTCAAACGCTCCAGCACCACCGAAGTTTTAAGGTGCGAAATACAGTTGGTCGCAGAAATCCTCGCCATCAGTTGATTGAGACTGGCAAGGTCGGCCACGGCTGCCTTCAGGTTGTAATCCGCATCGCCGGTAGTCTTGTACGCATCGATGATTGCAGTCTCACTGGCAATAAACCCCTGAAAGCCTTCCGAGTGCTCCGGACGATGGCTGATCAACTTGACCTCGACCATTGCCACGACCTCCAGATTCATGGCCTGCGGGGCCAGCCGCGCATGGTAGCCGAGGATCAACTGCGCTTGCTCCAGACCAATGCGACGCCGCGAGCACTGCGATGCGGACAACCCGATCAGGTCACTGAGCTCCTGATTGGTCAGGCGACCGTTAGCCTGCAAGAGGGTCAGGATCTTCAAATCAAAATCGTCGATCTCGTTGACTTTCATGAGTGTGTAATCCGTCGGAATTCAAAGGCTTCGGACGCAAAGCCTAACAGTTTCTGCTTGACGCTTGGCCAATGCCGGGTAGCCTGCGTCATCCTTTTGCAGCACATGAAAAATCCGACTGCTGACGTGTGGCATCTGTTTTGCTAAATGCTCCCCACAACCAGCGATTGGCGGCATATCTCCAGTCGGTATCCTTACCTGGGTCAGGACCTTTTATGAACCAACAAAAATCTGCCGCTCACCTGCATCGCGGGCTCAAGAATCGGCACATCCAGCTGATCGCTCTCGGCGGCGCTATCGGCACCGGTCTGTTCCTGGGCATTGCACACACCATCAATATGGCCGGCCCTTCGGTGATCCTCGGTTACGCCATCGCTGGCATGATCGCGTTTTTCATCATGCGCCAGCTGGGTGAAATGGTTGTGGAAGAGCCTGTCGCAGGTACCTTCAGCCACTTTGCCAATCGTTACTGGGGTCGTTTTGCGGGTTTCATGTCCGGCTGGAACTACTGGGTACTTTATGTTCTGGTGGGCATGGCGGAACTGACCGCCGTGGGTCAGTACGTGCAGTATTGGTGGCCTGAGACGCCAACCTGGGTCTCTGCCGCAATCTTCTTTGTGGCCATTAACCTGATCAACCTGACCAGTGTGAAGGTCTTCGGCGAGATGGAGTTCTGGTTCTCCATGATCAAGATCGTCGCGATCATCAGCATGATCGTGTTTGGTGCCTGGCTGTTGGCCAGCGGCACGGGCGGACCTGATGCAAGCGTCGCCAACCTGTGGCAATACGGCGGTTTCTTCCCGAACGGTATCAGCGGACTGGTGATGGCGATGGCCTTCATCATGTTTTCGTTCGGTGGCCTGGAGCTGGTCGGCATTACGGCTGCAGAGGCCGAAAATCCTAAAACCAGCATTCCCAAGGCAACTAATCAGGTGATCTACCGCATCCTGATTTTCTATGTCGGCGCGCTGGCCATCCTGCTCTCTCTGTACCCTTGGCAGAAAGTCGTGACCGGCGGCAGCCCGTTCGTGCTGATTTTCCACGCGCTGGACAGCAATTTGGTCGCCACCCTCCTGAATGTGGTGGTGCTGACGGCTGCACTGTCGGTCTATAACAGCTGCGTTTACAGCAATAGCCGCATGCTGTTCGGTCTGGCCATGCAGGGCAATGCGCCCAAGGCCCTGCTCAAAGTGAACCGTCGCGGCGTGCCATTGCTGGCGTTGGGCGTATCGGCCACTGCTACCGGTCTGTGCGTGCTGATCAACTATGTGATGCCCGGCAAAGCCTTCGAGTTGCTGATGGCGCTGGTGGTGTCCGCACTGGTGCTGAACTGGGTGATCATCAGCATCACCCACCTGAAATTCCGCAAGGCCAAGCGCGAAACCGGTGAAGTCACCGAATACCAAAGCTGGGGCTACCCGCTGACCAACTACGTGTGCCTGGTGTTCCTGCTGGGCATTCTGGCGATCATGTACTTCACGCCGGGCATTTCGCTGTCGGTATTCCTGCTCCCGGCGTGGCTGGTTATTCTGGGAGTGGCTTACCGGATCAAGATGCGTAAGGCGAAGGCGCTGGCAGCGCGGACCTGAAACTGTTGGAGCGAGGCTTGCCCGCGAACCAGCCAACTCGGTGGGGCAGAAATATTGCGTCATCGTTCTTCGCGGGCAAGCCTCGCTCCAACAGGACTAGCTGCTACAACAACGACATCTGCCCACCCGGTGGGCAGAATGTCTCGCAATCCAGGTTGAAGCTGTCCCGCTGGTTAAGCCCCAGACGCTTGATCGCTATCCGATAGCGCTGGGCTAACAGATCAGCAAACGGGCCTTCGCCGCGCATTCGCACACCAAAGCGGCTGTCGTAGATCTCGCCACCGCGTACCTGCCTGACCAGGCTCATCACATGCTCCGCACGTTGCGGGTAGTGCGCCTGTAGCCATTCTTCAAACAACGGCGCGACTTCCAGCGGCAGTCGCAACATCACGTAGCTGGCACTCAAGGCCCCGGCAGCCTTGGCTTCGCTGAGCATGGCTTCCAGCTCCATATCGTTGATCATCGGGATGATAGGCGCGCACAACACTCCCACCGGCACACCTGCATCGCGTAGCACTCGAATCGCTCGCAGCCTCGCTTTGGGCGCAGCGGCACGCGGCTCAAGTATGCGTTTGAGCTCGTCGTCCAGCGTGGTCAGGCTAATGAACACGGAGATCAGGTTCTGTTTCGCCAACTCGGCGAGCAGGTCCAGATCCCGCAGGATCAGCGCCCCCTTGGTAATGATTGTTACTGGATGGCGGTAGCGCAGCAGAACTTCGAGGACAGCCCGAGTGATTTTGTACTCACGTTCTATGGGCTGATATGGATCGGTGTTGGCCCCTAAAGTGATCGGCGCGCAGCGATAACCCGGTTTCGACAACTGCTGTTCGAGCACTGCAGCGGCGTTGGTTTTAGCGATCAGTCTGGTTTCGAAATCCAGCCCTGGCGACATGTCCCAGTACGCATGACTGGGTCTTGCATAGCAGTAAATACAGCCGTGTTCACAGCCACGATAGGGGTTGATCGAACGATCAAACGGAATGTCAGGCGAGCTGTTGCGGGTAATGATGCTTTTGGCCGTCTCACTAGTGACCTGCGTGCCTTGGGTCAGCGGCACTTCCTGATACCAGCCGTCGTCCTCAGCCAAAGACCGGCTGGGGGCAAAGCGATTGTGTGGGTTGCTGGCCGTGCCCCGGCCGCGAGGCGGGAAGATCAGGGACATGGGAGGCTCTCCTATAGCTGTATGCGCATACAGTACAAGATATACCACTCATATCCCTAGCTTGCCCGATAGAAGGCGTAACACCGGTAGGAGCCGTCCCGTATCCCTGGCATCGCGCTGTCTCGCAGCAAACATAGAGTCCTGTAGGAGTGAGCTTGCTCGCGATAGCAGTCGACCTGTAGAGAAATAACCCTCTGGCCTGGCGCTATCGCGAGCAAGCTCACTCCTACAGAAAAAGCGTTTAAATCCAGTTGTTTATTTTATATTTGATAAGAGCGAACTTGTTCGCTCCTACCGGTGAGTCACTTCAATCTAAATCAACCGGCTTTTTCAGCTTCGGATTCGGGAAAAACTGCACCCCCTGCACCTTCGGGTCTATGGCCTTGACCGCGATCTTGTTGACGCGCGTGCCCAGCTCCTTGGGTATCGAATTACCCTGCTCGTTGAGGGTGTCGCTGTAACCGCAACCCACGCACTCACGATGAGGAACGTCGTTTTCGCTCCACATCATGAGTTTGTCGGGCTCGCTGCACGCCGGGCAGACAGCCCCGGCGATGAAGCGCTTCTTGGTAATGATTACCGGCGTTTCGGTCATGCTGCCGCATCCTCACTCAGGCCACTGTGGCGTAAGAGTGCGTCAATCGAAGGCGCACGTCCGCGGAAGTCGACGAACAACACCATCGGCGCCTGCGAACCACCGCGAGCCAGGATCGCCTCACGGAAGGCGCGACCGGTCTCGGCATTGAGCACGCCGTCCTCTTCGAATTTGGAGAACGCATCGGCAGACAAGACTTCAGCCCACTTGTAGCTGTAGTAACCGGCGGCATAACCGCCTGCGAAGATGTGAGCAAAGCCATTCGGGAAGCGGTTGTAAGCAGGCGGACGCATCACTGCCACTTCATCACGAATGTCATCCAGAACCTGCACCACGCTGCGACCATCACCGTGGGTAGCGTGCAACTCGAAGTCGAACAACGAGAACTCCAGTTGACGAACCATCATCAACCCGGACTGGAAATTCTTCGCGGCGAGCATTTTTTCCAGCAGGTCCTGCGGCAGTGCTTCACCGGTCTGGTAATGGCCGGAAATCAGCGCCAGACCTTCCGGCTCCCAGCACCAGTTCTCCATGAACTGGCTTGGCAGCTCGACCGCATCCCATGCAACACCATTGATGCCGGACACCCCGGCGTGCTCAACGCGGGTCAGCAGGTGATGCAGACCGTGGCCGAACTCGTGGAACAGGGTGGTGACTTCATCGTGCGTCAGCAAAGCAGGCTGACCCGGCGAGGCCGGGGTGAAGTTGCAGACCAGATTCGCAACCGGGCTCTGCAACTGACCTTCGGCAGTACGACGGCGGTCGCGGGCGCCGTCCATCCAGGCACCGCCGCGCTTGTTGGCGCGGGCATACAGGTCGAAGAAGAAGCGCCCGACGTGCTGGCCGTTTTCCTTGATCTCGAACAGGCGTACGTCCGGATGCCAGGTATCGAAGCCTTTCTGCTCGGCGATTTCGATGCCGTACAGACGCTGAACAATGGCAAACAGGCCACCCAGCACCTTGTCGATAGGGAAGTAGGCACGCAAGGCTTCTTGAGAAACGCTGTAGCGCTGCTCACGCAGTTTCTCGCCATAAAAGCCGCTGTCCCAGCTTTGCAGATCCGGGCAGCCCTGTTCGGCCGCGTAAGCCTTGAGCTGTTGCAGATCCTGCGCGGCAAACGGCTTGCTGCGCTTGGCCAGATCGCGCAGGAACGTCAGTACCTGATCGCTGGACTCAGCCATCTTGGTGGCAAGACTCAGCTCGGAGAAGCTCGCAAACCCCAACAGTCTGGCCAGCTCCTGACGCAAATCGAGGATTTGCTCCATCACCGGGCCATTGTCGTTCTTGCCAGCATTCGGGCCTTGGTCAGACGCACGGGTGCAGTAAGCCGCATAGACTTCTTCACGCAGGGCGCGGTCTTCGGCGTAGGTCATTACCGCGTAGTAGCTCGGGAATTCCAGGGTGATCAGGAAACCTTCCAGATCCTTGGCCTTGGCGGCCGCCGCCATTTGTTGCTTGGCCGATTCGGTCAGACCCGCCAGAGAGGCTTCGTCGGTGACCAGTTTGGTCCAGGCCTGAGTGGCGTCGAGCAACTGGTTGGAAAACTGGCTGCCCAGCTCCGACAGCTTGCTCTGCACTTCGGCATAACGTTTTTGCTGCTCGGGCGGCAAGTCGATGCCCGACAGACGGAAGTCACGCAGCGATTGTTCAAGAATCGTTTTCTGCGCCACATCAAAACCAGCCGCTTCAGGGCTATTAGCCAGCGCTTCAAACGCCTGAAAAAGCTCGCGGTTCTGGCCCATTTCAGTGGAATAGGCGCTCAGCGCTGGCAGGCACGACTCGTAGGCTTCACGCAGTTCGGCGCTGTTGCACACGGCGTTCAAGTGGCTGACCGGACTCCAGGCGGCGCCGAGGCGGTCATTGAGTTCGTCCATCGCCAATACAAGCCCGGCCCATGTAGGCTGCGAGCCTTGCTTGACGAGGATCTCGGCAATCGCTGCGCGGTTGTCGGCAAGAATCTGTTCAATGGCAGGTTTGACATGCTCGGCACGAATCGCCGAAAAAGGTGGCAGGTCATAGGATTGCAGAAGCGGGTTGTTCGCGCTCACGGTTTTGCACCTTGGCTGGAAGAAACACCCACGCATCTTAATTACAATCGGCGCGGTCCGCAGCTATCAGCGCCAAAGAAGGAGACTATCGTGGCGATCCGCACGTTTCAGAACCACACGCCAGCACTTGGCGACCGGGCTTTTGTCGATCATTCGGCGGTTGTGCTCGGCGATGTCGAGATCGGTGCTGACAGCTCGGTCTGGCCGCTGACCGTAATCCGCGGTGACATGCACCGCATCCGCATTGGCGCGCGCACCAGCGTGCAGGACGGCAGTGTGTTGCACATCACCCACGCAGGCCCTTTCAACCCTGATGGCTTCCCGTTGCTGATCGGTGATGAAGTGACCATTGGCCACAAAGTCATGCTGCACGGCTGTGTCGTCGGCAATCGCATCTTGATTGGCATGGGCAGCACCATCATGGACGGCGCGGTGGTTGAAGACGAAGTGATCATTGGCGCAGGCAGTCTGGTGCCGCCGGGCAAAGTATTGGAGAGTGGTTTTCTTTACGTCGGCCGCCCGGTGAAACAGGTTCGTGCATTGACCGAGAAAGAGATCGCCTTCTTTCCGTACAGCGCCGCAAATTATGTGAAGCTCAAGGACCTGCACTTGGCCGAAGGTTTCGATAAGCCTTGCTGAATCGCCACATGTCCCGGTAGGAGCGAACTTGTTCGCGAGAGTTTGTATCAGGCCCGACGCCTCGCGAACAAGTTCGCTCCTACCGTTGATGCCGCAAGACAGCCGCCCCGAAAACCCATGGGAGTTTGCATGCACTACCAAAATATCCTGTTCGACCTGGACGGCACCCTGACTGACCCTCGCCAGGGGATAACCCGTTCGATTCAATTCGCATTGAAGCAGCTGGATATCGACGAGCCGGACCTGGCCCAACTGGAACACTTCATCGGCCCGCCGCTGCTGCAGCAATTCATGCATCAATACGGTTTTGACGAAGCCAGGGCTTGGGAAGCGGTGGGCTTCTATCGCCAACGCTTCAAGGTCACCGGGCTGTACGAAAACCTGGTGTTCGATGGCATCTTTGAACTGCTGGATGAGCTGGTTGATCAAGGTCGACATTTGTATATCGCGACGTCCAAGCCGTGGGTATTCGCCCATGAGATCGCCCGCCACTTCGACTTTGCCCGGCATTTCAAAGTGATTTACGGCAGCGAACTGGACGGCACCCGCACCGACAAAGTCGAACTGATCGCGCATTTGATGGCGACAGAAAAGCTCGATCCCAAACAGACGCTAATGATCGGCGACCGCAAACACGACCTGATCGGCGGCCTGCGCAACGGGCTGGATGTTGCTGCGGTCGGGTATGGTTTTGGTAGCCATGAGGAACTGCAGGCTGAGTCGCCGACCTACCATTTCGCAACACTGGCGGAGCTGCATAAGGCATTCCTGAATAAATGACCGGTTGGAGCGAGGCTTGCCCGCGAACCAGGCACCACAATGCACCAGACACACCGCGTAATCGTTCTTCGCGGGCAAGCCTCGCTCCAACAGATCAGATGCAGCAAAACCCGCAAAACCCCGGTCCAAGCTCCATCTAATATAAGCCTTGGAGGACCCGATGCCGCAGTCCTGCTCCATTGATCAAGCGGTCGCTCATGTCATTGCCCGGCTACCGACACATATTCACATGGGTATCCCGCTGGGTCTGGGCAAGCCAAACCGGTTCGTCAACGCGCTTTATGAGCGGATCAAGCAGATGCCCGAGCGGCAACTGACGATCTATACCGCGCTGAGCCTCGGGCGGCCGCCCACTGGCGATGGTCTTCAAGGACGCTTTCTGGAACCGTTTCTGGATCGGGTGTTTGACGACTACCCTGAGCTGGAATTCCTGACCGACCTGCACCGTGACAGCCTGCCGAGCAATATCCGGGTTCAGCAGTTTTTCATGCAGCCGGGCAGTTTGCTCAACAGCGCACCCGCCCAGCATGATTACATCAGCAGCAATTACAGCCATGCCGCACGGGACATCAACGCCAGCGGCTTGAATCTGGTCGCGCAACTGGTTGCCCGGGATGAACAGCGGCCCGGCAAGCTGAGCCTGAGCTGCAACCCCGATGTCACCCTCGACTTGTTGCCCATGATCGCCAAGCGGCGGGCGGCCGGGGAAACCATTTTGATGCTGGGCCAGGTTCACGCGGATCTCCCCTACATGCCGGGCGATTCGGAGCTGGATGCCGAGGACTTCGACTTCCTGATCGATGAAGACGAGCGCAGCACGCTGTTTTCCACGCCGAACATGCCGGTGGGTTTTCAGGACCACTTCATTGGTTTGCACGCCAGCACTCTGGTGCGTGATGGCGGCACCTTGCAGATCGGCATCGGCTCCATGGGCGATGCTTTAACCGCAGCGCTGCTGGCTCGACAGGCCGACAACGATACCTATCGCGCACTGCTCGCCGAGTTGAACCTCAGCGACTGGCAAACTCTTATCGACCGCGAAGGCGGTGTGCAGCCCTTCGCCTCCGGGCTTTACGGGTGCAGCGAGATGTTCGTCAACGGCTTGCTGGTGCTGGTCGACGCCGGGATCATTCGACGCAAGGTGTATACCGATGCAAGACGCCAACGTGAGGCAAACGACGGCACCCTCGATGAGTCGGCCTACACGGACGGCACCATGGTTCATGGCGGGTTCTTCCTCGGTCCGCAGAGCTTTTATCAGCGTTTGCGAGAGTTTTCCCTGGAGCGTCTTGGCGAGTTCAACATGACCGCCATCAGCTATATCAACGAGCTGTACGGCGATGAGGAACTTAAACGCCTGCAACGCCGCGATGCACGGTTCATCAACAGCGCGTTCACCGTCACGCTGATGGGCGCTGCAGTGGCCGACCAACTGGAGGACGGCCGGGTGGTGAGCGGTGTAGGCGGCCAATACAACTTCGTGGCCCAGGCGCACGCTCTGGAAGACGCACGCTCGATCATGATTCTGCGCAGTTGGCGCGAGTCCGGCGGCGAAACCAGCTCCAATATCGTCTGGGAATATGGTCACACCACGATTCCGCGCCATCTGCGAGACATCGTGGTCACCGAATACGGCATCGCCGACCTGCGCGGCAAAACCGATTCGGCCGTCATCGAAGCGATGCTCAACATCAGTGACTCGCGTTTTCAGCCTGGCTTGATCGAGCAGGCGCAAAGAGCGGGCAAGCTGCCCAAGGGCTTCAAACTGGACCCGCGCTTCGCTCATAACACCGCTGAGCGCTTGCAGGCCATCGCTGAGCAGTATTCGCAGCTGTTTCCCGAATACCCCCTGGGTTGCGACTTCAACAGCGAGGAGCGCGATCTGCTGCGGGCGCTGCACTGGCTTGAGAGCAAGTTCAAGCTCACCGAAATCATCGAGCTGGGCAAGGCAACGCTGGATGCACCCGACCCATCCGCTTTTCCGGTGCACCTGGAACGCATGCAACTGGACCAGCCACAGGGTTTGAAGGAAGAGCTGTATCAGCGGCTGCTGTTGGCGGGTTTGCAGAATACGGCTCGGGTTGATGCGGCGCCGAGCACCTGACACATAGCTGTACCCGTAGAAGACTCAATGTTCGCCTGCAAATGCAATTTTCTGTGGGAGTCAGGCTTGCCCGCGATAAGAGCAACCCGGTCCATCTGTGGGATCGCAGTGCCTGCATCGCGGGCAAGCCCGGCTCCCACCTGAGATTGCGCTGTTCTGTTGGAGCCGGGCCTGGGCTGGGCTGCATTGTGACGAGTCAGTCGCTGCGGTGCATCAGGCTTACCGAGCAAGCGTTCTTCGCGGGCAAGCCTCGCTCCAACAGGTTTCTACAAAGGTCGGGTTCACAGCGTATTCAGCGGAATCTTCAGATACCGCACGCCATTGTCTTCGGGCTCGGGAAGGTGGCCCGCGCGCATGTTGATCTGCACGGATGGCAAGATCAGCACCGGCATTTCCAGCGTCGCATCCCTGGCTTCACGCATCAGTACAAATTCGCTTTCATCAATCCCTTGCCGGATGTGGATATTGTTGGCGCGCTGTTCGGCAACTGTTGTCATGTACTGCAACTCGCGGCCGTCGGGCTGGTAGTCGTGACACATGAACAGGCGTGTGGAGTCGGGCAGGGCGAGGATTTTCTGGATCGACTGATACAACGTGCGCGCATCCGCACCGGGGAAGTCGCAGCGCGCCGTGCCGTAATCCGGCATGAACAGCGTATCCCCGACAAAAGCCACGCGTTCACCGCCAATCTCGAACACATAGGTCATGCATGCCGGAGTGTGCCCCGGCGTGTGTATGGCCCGCGCCTCTAGCGTTCCAACGTTAAACTTTGCGCCGTCGTGCAACAGCACGTCGAATTGACTGCCATCCCGGGCAAACCCATCCGGTGCATTGAACAGCTCGCCGAACACGTTTTGCACCGCCGTGATGTGGCTGCCAATCGCGATTTTTGCGCCCAGCTTGTCTTTGAGATAAGCCGCTGCGGACACATGATCGGCGTGGACATGGGTTTCAAGGATCCACTGCACCGAAGCGTTCAGTTCACGAACGCGGGCAATCAACTGATCGGCGGACTGGGTGCTGGTGCGTCCCGATTTGGGATCGAAGTCCAGCACGCTGTCGATCAGCGCGCAGTGCCGGGTCTGGACATCCATGACCAGGTAACTGAGCGTCGATGTATGGGTGTCGAACAGGCCTTCGATGTGAAGACGGTCGGCGATGATCATGGAGTCTCCGACGGTTGTGTGAACGATATTGGGACTGGTGCTTTTGTGGGAGCGGTGCTTGGCCTGGGCGGCATTCCGACGATAAACGAGAACGCGGTGTATCTTCCATCTGCTTCTCATGTATCGCGGGCAAGCCCTGCTCCCACAGGTTCCAGTTCCAATTCAAATCCTGTGTTGCTGCTACTTAACCTGCACCTTGAAGAAGTCCTGACGACCAAACGGGCTGACCTGATAGCCGCTGACGTCCTTGCGGGTCAGGGCGGCGGCGGTCGGGTGCGCCAGTGGCAACCAGAGTGCCTGTTGCTGAATCTGTTGTTGAGCCTGGTGATACAGCTTGCTACGGGCAGCCTGATCACTGGTGGCTTTACCTTCACTGATCAGCTTGTCCAGCGTGGCATCGCAATAACGGGCAAAGTTGGTACCGGACTTCACGGCTGCGCAGGAGAACTGCGGCGTCAGGAAGTTATCCGGGTCACCGTTATCACCGGCCCAGCCCATGAACAACAGATCATGCTCGCCAGCCTTGGCGCGGCGAATTAACTCCCCCCACTCAATAACCTTGATTTCAGCAGTGATGCCGACTTTTGCCAGATCCGCTTGCAGCAACTGCGCACCCAGGTTCGGATTGGGGTTGAGCAGGCTGCCGGTTGGGCGAGTCCAGATAGTGGTTTTGAAACCATCCTTCACGCCGGCCTTGGCCAGCAGCGCTTTGGCTTTGGCGATGTCCTGCTTGTAACCGGGAAGATCTTTCGCGTAGCTCCAAGTGTTTGGCGGGTAGGGGCCGTTGGCAGCTTCGGCGGTGCCTTCGAATACCGCTTTCAGGTAGCTATCCTTGTCGAACGCCAGATTGACCGCTTGCCGCACTTCAGCCTTGTCAAACGGCGGATGCTGGCTGTTGATCGCCAAAAACGCGGTCATGAACGCTTCGGTTTTTTCGACTTTCAGATTCGGATCTTTGGCCGCTTCCTGAATATCCAGCGGCTTTGGCGAAAGCGTGATCTGGCACTCATTGCGACGAATGCGCTGCAAGCGAACGTTGGCATCAGGGGTGATGGCGTAGATCAGCTTGTCGACGCCAGGCTTGCCCGCGAAGTAGTCCGCGTTGGCTTCGTAGCGCACCACGGCATCTTTCTGGAAGCGTTCGAACACGAACGGCCCGGTGCCGATCGGCTGGTTGTTGAGTTTTTCCGGAGTGCCCGCTTTGAGCAGTTGCGCGGTGTACTCGGCCGAGTAGATCGAGGCAAAGCCCATGCTGAGCGTCGCGAGGAACGTGGAGTCCGGATGATCCAGGGTAAAGCGCACGGTAAGCGGGTCAGGCGCGTCGATCTTCTTGATCAGCGCAGGCAACTGCATCGATTGAGCGTGGGGAAAGCCGCTCTGAGCAACCTTGTGCCATGGGTTCTGCGGATCAAGCATACGCTGGAAGCTGAACACCACGTCATCCGCATTCAACTCGCGGCTCGGCGTGAAATAGTCAGTGTGGTGAAACTTCACGCCTTGGCGCAGCTTGAAGTCGTAGGTCAGACCATCAGGCGAAACGGTCCAGCTCTGCGCCAGGCTGGGCACCAGCTTGCCGCTCTGGGCGTCGAAATCCACCAAACGGTTCATCAGCACATCGGCGGAGGCATTGGTGGTGGTCAGCGAGTTGTACTGCACCACATCGAAACCTTCCGGACTGGCTTCGGTACAGACGCTCAAGGCCGTCGCGGCGTGAGCCATTGCCGGGAACAGCAGAGGAGCTAGCAAAAACGGTATCGCAGCAAGACGCATGGCTATATTCCTGTCAGAAAGGGCCCCATCTGCTGGCGCAGTCTGGTGAGTGAGTTACCCTAGACCATGCATCGGCCTAGAACAATGGTTGCAAACCGACCGACGGTAGATTTGCCACCACCCCCGTAACCACCCGACCGCTAGGCTGAACACGTTGCCTGATGTTGGGGTAAAGTGCTTTGCCTGTTGTGACACCAAACCCTTTCTGGTATAAAGCAGCGCTCTTTTCTAGGGGCCCGGTTCCTTCACTGTAGGTGTAGCCGGTAAGACCCTTAAAGAAACGCGGCGCCTGGCGCCAAATGACTGAGAGATTAAGCGGCCAACCCATGCCGGGTTGGGCATGAGGTTTTAGAGGGCTGAGGCATGTCGAGAGTCTGTCAAGTTACCGGTAAGGGTCCGGTGACTGGGAATAACATTTCCCACGCAAACAACAAAACCCGTCGTCGTTTCCTGCCAAACCTGCAGCATCACCGCTTTTGGGTTGAAGAAGAGAAACGTTTTGTTCGTCTGCGCGTATCTGCTAAAGGCATGCGTATCATCGACAAGCGTGGCATCACTGTAGTGCTCGCTGAACTCCGTCGCGACGGCAAAATTTAAGGGAGAAGATCATGCGTGAATTGATCCGATTGATTTCTAGTGCTGGTACCGGTCACTTCTACACGACCGACAAGAACAAGCGCACCACTCCGGACAAAATCGAAATCAAAAAATTCGATCCGGTTGTTCGCAAGCACGTGATCTACAAAGAAGGCAAAATCAAGTAATTGATTTTTCTTCTTTACGAAAAAGCCCGCAGCGATGCGGGCTTTTTTGTGCCTGAAGGAATACAAAGATCAGGCTTTTGCCTCAAATACAACGTAGATTTTGCGGCAGTGCTCCAGCACCTCCCACGTGCCTTTGAAGCCTGCTGGAATCACAAAACGATCTCCCGCCCGCAGGGTTTTCGACCCGCCCGCGTCATCACGCAAAACCGAAACACCCTGCACGATTTCACAGTATTCATGCTCGGTGTAGTTAACGGACCATTGGCCGACCTCACCCTCCCATACGCCCGCGTTCATCTGTCCGCAAGGGCTGTTGTAGTGGTTGTAGATTGTCTGCTCCGGATCGCCCTTGAAGATTTTTTCCGGCGCCGGACGGTAACGTTCAGCTTCGGTGCTGGCTTCGCTGAAATCCACGATGCTGTCGATAGTCATTTCTTACCCTCGCGGTAGGTGCGTTGCTGGTTTGACGAAGCGCTGGGCCAATAGTGCCAAAGGCCAATCTCCCGATGTTGCATAAATCGAACAGGACGGCGTCATTCAGGCCCTTTATGTCAAAGATATTGGAAATCGCCAGATCACTGGTTTAGGGTGGTGAGTGCCGTTGCCTGGTGGCGGTGGATTGCAGACTGTCTGTTTTTTGCACAAGTCTACCCACCACGCACACCCTAATCGATACAAGCGGAGGACATACGCATGACCACCCTGACCCACGCTGACTGGGAAAAACGCGCCAAAGACCTGAAGATCGAAGGCCGCGCGTTCATCAATGGCGAGTACTCCGACGCCGCTTCCGGTGAGACATTCGAATGCATCAGCCCCGTCGATGGTCGTCTGCTGGCCAAAGTCGCCAGTTGCGACGCCGCCGACGCACAACGCGCCGTTGAAAGTGCGCGCAAGACTTTCAACTCCGGCGTCTGGTCGCGGCTGGCGCCAGCCAAACGCAAGGCCGCCATGCTGCGCTTCGCCGCGCTGATCAACAAAAACGTGGAAGAGCTGGCCCTGCTGGAAACCCTGGACATGGGCAAGCCCATCAGCGATTCGTACAGCATCGACATACCCGGCGCAGCCCAAGCTCTGAGCTGGAGCGGCGAAGCTATCGACAAGCTGTATGACGAAGTGGCCGCCACCCCCCATGACCAACTGGGCCTTGTCACTCGCGAACCGGTTGGCGTTGTCGCCGCCATCGTGCCGTGGAACTTCCCGCTGCTGATGGCAAGCTGGAAACTCGGCCCGGCGCTGTCCAGCGGTAACTCCGTCATTCTCAAGCCTTCGGAAAAGTCTCCGCTGACGGCCATTCGCATTGCACAGCTGGCGATTGAGGCAGGCATTCCGGCTGGCGTGCTCAACGTACTGCCGGGTTACGGCCACACCGTGGGCAAAGCGCTGGCTCTGCACATGGATGTCGACACGGCGGTGTTCACCGGCTCGACGAAAATTGCCAAGCAATTGCTGGTCTACTCCGGCGAATCGAATATGAAGCGCATCTGGCTGGAAGCTGGAGGCAAGAGCCCGAACATCGTCTTTGCCGATGCTCCGGATTTGCAGGCTGCGGCTGAATCTGCAGCCAGCGCCATCGCATTCAACCAGGGCGAAGTCTGCACCGCGGGCTCACGGCTGCTGGTAGAGCGCTCGATCAAGGACAAATTCCTGCCCATGGTCATTGAAGCCCTCAAGAGCTGGAAGCCGGGCAATCCGTTGGACCCGGCCACCACCGTTGGTGCACTGGTCGACACTCAACAGATGAACACCGTGCTGTCTTACATCGAAGCAGGCCACACCGATGGCGCCAAACTGGTAGTGGGTGGCAAGCGCATCCTGCAGGAAACCGGTGGCACTTACGTCGAACCAACAATTTTCGACGGTGTGACCAATGCCATGAAGATCGCTCAGGAAGAGATCTTCGGCCCGGTTCTGTCGGTGTTGACGTTTGATACAGCCGAGGAGGCGATTCAGATTGCCAACGACACGCCTTATGGCCTCGCTGCTGCCGTCTGGACCGCCAACCTGTCCAAAGCCCACCTGACCGCCAAAGCGCTGCGGGCGGGTAGCGTGTGGGTCAATCAATACGACGGCGGCGACATGACCGCGCCGTTCGGTGGTTTCAAACAATCGGGCAATGGCCGCGACAAGTCGCTGCATGCGTTCGACAAATACACCGAACTGAAATCGACGTGGATTAAGTTGTAACCGCTATCGGTCCGGCAGGGTGGGTAGATTTTGTAGGAGCGGAGCCTGCTCGCGATAAGGCCGGATGCGATTTGCCTGATATCCGCGGTGCCTTTATCGCGAGCAAGCTCTGCTCCCACAAAATTAATCCGCGCCTGAACGAAAATTGTAAAAACAGCCGGGCTTCCCTTGGGGTAGCCCGGCTGTTTCGTCTTGGCCTTTTGATCCACAGGAGCGTGGGATGCGTTGGGGTACTTATTTCGCGGTGCTGGCGTCGGTGCTTTCGGTCGGGCTGGCATTGGGTGTCAGCATGCCGCTGGTGTCCCTACGACTGGAAAGCTGGGGTTACGGCTCGTTCGCCATTGGCGTAATGGCGGCGATGCCCGCTATTGGCGTGCTGCTCGGCGCCAGCCTGGCCAGCGGCCTTGCTGCACGTTTCGGCACTGCCGCACTGATGCGCCGCTGCCTGTGGGCCGGAGCACTCTCTGTAGGTTTGCTGGCGCTGCTGCCGTATTACCCGGTGTGGCTGGTATTACGGCTGATGCTCGGCGTGATCCTGACCATCGTCTTCATCCTCGGTGAAAGCTGGATCAATCAACTGGTCATCGAAAAATGGCGTGGCCGTCTCGTCGCGCTGTATGGCAGCACTTACGCGCTGTGCCAACTGGCCGGACCGCTGCTGCTTGGCGCACTGGGCACAGAGCACGACACAGGTTTCTGGGTGGGCGTCGGACTGCTGATTGCTTCGCCGTTCTTGCTGCTGGGCAGAAGCGGGGCACCGAGTGCCGATGCATGTCGCGTCACCTTCATCGACCTGTTCGCCTTTTGTCGCTCCATGCCCGCAATCGCATGGGCGGTAGCACTGTTCGCCGCCTTCGAGGCACTGATCTTGACCTTGCTGCCGATCTATTGTCTGCGTCAGGGCTTCACGCCGGAAATCGCCCTGGCAATGATCAGCACCGTGGTAGTGGGCGACGCGCTTCTGCAATTGCCGATTGGTGCATTGGCCGACAAGGTTTCGCGGCGCACGCTGTTTTCCAGCTGCGCGGTAGCCTTGATGATTTCAAGCCTGCTGGTGCCGCTGCTGGTGAATACCGTGCTGATCTGGCCGCTGTGGGTACTGTTCGGGGCCAGCGCAGGCGGCTTGTTCACCCTTTCGCTGATTCTGATTGGAGAACGCTTCCGCGATGACGCACTGGTTCGCGCCAATGCGCATGTAGCGCAGCTGTGGGGGATCGGTTGTTTGCTGGGGCCACTGGCGGCCGGGGCAGGCAGCCAGTGGGTCAGCGGTCAGGCGCTGCCACTGTTGATGGCGGCAGGAGCATTTGGCCTGGTCGTGCTGTCATTGCGGCGCGGGGCGTTCGGGGTTCAGCCGGTTGCAACGGCTTAGAGCATTTTCTCCAGGCCAATGACCCGGCTGAACCATGCGTTCAAGCGCCGCCAGGTATCGCCGGGCTCTTTGTACAGGGTGTGGATTTTACCGTCGTCTTCGGTGACCCACACCACCTTGCCGTCTTCCAGTTTCGCTTCATAACTCAGGGTCGGTTGCATACCTTGCAAAGCCAGTTCGCGCAGTGCTTCGGTCAGCTCGGGGCTGTCCACCAACACGCCGACTTCGGTGTTCCACAGTACCGAGCGCGGGTCGAAGTTGAAGGAGCCGACGAACACTTTACGGCGATCGAATGTCATTGCCTTGCTGTGCAGGCTGGAATCCGAACCGCCGCCAAACGTTCCGCTTTTGCTGAACAAATGAGGCCCGCTGCCACCGCTAGCACTGCCGGGATCACCCGGCTGGCGGCGCATTTCGAACAGCTTCACGCCATGCTCCAGCAACGCCTTGCGATAAGGCGCATAACCGCCGTGGACGGCTGGCACATCGGTCGCTTCAAGGGAGTTGGTCAGCAAACTGACCGAAACCCCGGCATCGGCACGCCCGGTCAGATACAGCAAACCTTCTTCACCCGGCACGAAGTAGGCGGAAACCAGTATCAGCTCTTTGCTCGCGCTGAGCAGCTCAGGTGCCAGTTGCGTGGTCAGCAGCAGATGCGGATCTGGTTCGCCCCGGGCCAACACTTTGGTAGGTGCATCCCACAACGCCTGGTTATGCGCCCAGATCAATTCATTGAACCAGATTCTGAGACGCGGGTTTTTCTGGTACGCCATCAGGCGGTCGTACAGCGCCTTGTGTTTGTGCTGTGATTCTACGAGCGACGCCTCAAGACGTTTGCGCGCCTTGGCCAGATCGCGAGTCGTCGGCAGGAAATACATGAACTCGGCAATGGGTTTGCTCAGTGTGCTGTTCCAGTACTGATCAAAACTGTGCCCGAGCTGCTCGGCCACCGGACCGACGCTGAGCATGTCGATGTCGGTGAAATTCAGATTTTCTTCGGCATCGAAGTATTCATCACCCAGATTGCGCCCACCCACGATGGCCACGCTGCTGTCGGCCAGCCACAGTTTGTTGTGCATGCGCCGATGCTGCCGCGACAGATTCAACAACCGGCCCACACTGCGGGTCACGCCCGTCTCACGGCCGAGGCTCTGGGGGTTGAACAATCGAATCTGAATATTGGGATGTGCCGCCAGCGTGGCGATGGAGTGATCAAGCCCGTCGCTGGTGGTGTCGTCCAGCAGGATGCGCACGCGAACACCGCGATCAGCCGCCTGGAGCAACTCATCGATCAAGGCGCGGGTACTCAAACCGTCGTGGACGATGTAGTACTGCAAATCCAGACTGGTGCGGGCATTACGAATCAGTTCGGCACGCGCCATGAACGCTTCGGTGCTGTTAGACAGCAGGCGAAAACCCGAACGACCCTCGTGAGGCTGAGCCATCGCCTGCACAGAACGGCCAAACGCCGAATCCGTCGGCGGCAACGCCTGACTGGGCTCGTTGGGAATGTGAACGTGCGAACAGCCGCTGATCCACGACGCGACGAACAGAAAAAAGGGCAGGGCCCAAGTCTTTTTCAAAATGATCATCCGGAAATTACAGCTTGGCGATATGACCGCAAAAACCCCGGAAAAGTTACGAAACAGGCGTCGATTGCTCGGTAATCAGTTGTGAAATAGTTTCACCGACCGTGCGCACCGCGTTCTCGACCTCTGGAGACGGCTTGGCAGCAAAATTCATTCGCAGGCAATTACGGTATTTGCCAGAGGCAGAAAAGATACTGCCAACGGCAATCTGTACGCCCTTGGTCAACAGCGCACGATTCAGACGCAACGTATCGAAATCCTCGGCAAGCTCGACCCACAGCATGAAACCACCTTGTGGACGACTGACCCGCGTACCCGCCGGAAAGTAACGCATGACCCAGTCAATCATTTGCTCGCGACTGCGTTGGTACTGACTGCGCATGCGCCGCAGGTGCGGCTCGTAATGTCCACCCTCAAGAAATTCGGCAATCGCCAGTTGCGGCTGGGGCGCTGTTGAACCGGTGCCGATGTACTTCATGTGCAGGACACGTTCCAGATAACGGCCCGGCGCAACCCAACCGATGCGCAGCCCTGGCGCAAGCGTCTTGGAGAACGAGCTGCACAGCAGAACCCGGCCGTCTTCGTCGAAGGATTTGATCGTCCGCGGCCGCGGATAACTGAACGCCAGATCGCCATACACATCGTCTTCGATGATCGCCACGTCAAAGCGCTGAGCCAGGGTCAGCAAGGCACGCTTGCGGTTTTCCGGCATGACATAGCCCAGCGGATTGTTGCAGTTGGGCGTCAGCTGTATGACCTTGATCGGCCATTGCTCAAGCGCCAGCTCCAGTGCTTCGAGACTGATGCCGGTCACGGGATCGGTAGGGATTTCCAGGGCTTTCATGCCCAGGCCTTTCAGCGTCTGCATGGCGCCAAAAAAGCTTGGCGAGTCCACGGCGACGATATCTCCTGGATCACAGATGGCCCGAACGCTGGCCGAAAGCGCCTCGTGGCAACCGGTGGTGATCAGCAAATCGTTGGCGGTCAGGTTGCAGCCCGAATCCAGCAGCAACCGAGCGACTTGCTCGCGAAGTGTCTGGTTACCCTGAATACTGTCGTAATACAGACCGGGCATTTGCTCATCGCGACTGATACGCCCAAGGGCGCGCATCAGCGGGCGGAGCGTCGGGCTGCTGACATCGGGCATGCCACGCCCCAACTGCACGAGGTTCGGCAGCGCCTTGACCCGCATCAGGTCCAATACCTGATCCCACTGAGAGATATCCACAGGACGCTGCGCCGGACGACCAATGACCGGCAGCGCCGGAACAGCGCGGCTGACGGGCACAAAATACCCGGACTTGGGTTTGGGCAGTGCAAGGCCGCTGTCTTCGAGCACGCGATACGCCTGCTGCACCGTACTCAGGCTGACGCCGTGTTCAACACTCAACGCCCGCACCGAAGGCAGCCTGTCGCCAGGCCGATAAAATCCGTTTTCGATGCGCGTACCGAGCAATTCGGCAAGGTTGACGTAGAGCGTCATGAACATACTCTCGGTGTTTTAGATGGCTAGCCATACAGATTGGAGAAAAATACAGCATTCAGCGAGGTTATGAAAAGATCTGTATGCATATAAATAGATTTGTTTGAATCTGTAATGGTTTGTCGCGTCGATTCATCATGTGCCCACACCAGAACGAAACGAGGGTTGGGAACATGAACGGGTTGAGTGATGTGCGGTTGGCGCTTTACAGCCAGGAACTGAGCAACGGCAAAGCAGTTGTCACCAAGACAGCGAATGCACCGAAGCTGAGTCGCTGGGCGCTGTATCGCCATCGCTGGACATCACGCAGGGGGCTGCTGAATCTGAGCGAAGAGCAGCTGAGTGATATTGGCCTTAGCTCCGGTCAGGCGATGCGCGAAGGGTTGAAACCTTTTTGGCGGGAGTGATCTCCAGGCTTTGTGAAACCTGTGGGAGCCGGGCTTGCCCGCGATAAGGCTGGACGCGGTTCACTTTAGATCGCGTCCAGCCTTATCGCGGGCAAGCCCAGCTCCCACAGGTCTACGCGGCCAAATATCAGCCTCAACGCAATTCCTTCAACCGATGCCAAAGCATCCCCAACGCCAGCAACGGCGAGCGCAGATGCTTGCCGCCAGGGAAGGTAATGTGCGGGACTTTGGCGAACAACTCGAAACCATCGCTGTGTTGCCCGGCAATGGCTTCAGCGAGCAGCTTGCCAGCCAGATGGGTCGCGTTAAGGCCGTGCCCAGAATAGGCCTGGGCGTAGAACACGTTGGGCTGGTCCTTCAAGCGACCGATCTGCGGTAAGCGGTTGGCACCGATGCCGATCATGCCGCCCCACTGATAATCAATCTTTACCCCTGCCAACTGCGGGAACACCTTGAGCATCTTGGGCTGCATATACGCCGCGATGTCTTGCGGGTCACGCCCTGAATAGTGACAAGCCCCACCAAACAAAAGACGCCGATCCGCCGAAAGCCGGAAATAGTCCACCGTCACACGCTGATCACACACGGCCGTATTCTGAGGCAGCAACTGCAAAGCCTGTTCTTCACTCAACGGCTCGGTGGCGATGATGTAGCTACCGGCGGGTAAGACTTTGCCGCTGAGCTGCGGATTCAGATCATTCAAATACGCATTGCAGCCCAGTACCAATGTCTTGGCCTGAACCAGGCCCTGCGCAGTATGCACTTTGACCTGCGGGCCATAGTCGATGCGGGTCACCGCCGAGTGCTCGAACACTTGCACACCCAACGACTGCGCGACAGCAGCCTCGCCCAGCGCAAGATTCAGCGGGTGCAAATGCCCGGACCCCATATCGATAAGGCCACCCACGTAGCGGTCCGAACCCACCACGCTGTGCATCTCGCTGGCCTGCAGCAGTTTTAACGAATGGCGATAACCCAAATCGCGTAGCTCATCAGCATCTTCGGCCAGCCCGACGAGATCCCGAGGCTTGTTGGCAAGGTCGCAATAACCCCAGGTCAGATCGCACTCGATGCCATAACGCTCAACGCGTTGACGCACGATTTCGACCGCCTCAATGCCCATCAGCTTCAACTGCCGCACGCCCTCAGCACCGACCACGCCGGTGAATTGTTCAAGACCATGGCCGACGCCGCGAATCAACTGCCCGCCATTACGCCCGCTGGCACCCCACCCCATTTTTCGCGCTTCAAGCAGCACCACGCTCAAGCCGCGCTCGGCCAGTTCAATCGCCGTATTCAGGCCGGAAAAGCCGCCACCCACCACGCAAACGTCAGCCTGAATCTGGCCTTGCAACAGCGGATAGTCCGTCTGTGGACGGCTGCTGGCGGCGTAATAAGAAGGGGCGTGCTGATCGGTGGCAGTCGATGGTTGAACGCGGGCGTTCATGGCGGGATCCCGTTGCTGGTGTCTGAAAAACGTCCCCGAGGATAAGCCGCAGGTTCGGCGACGGGCAAGGCACTATCCAGACGGTGCTGTCTTGAACAGCCCGACTGAGGCAAAATCACGCCCATTCACAGTGGGTAAGTTTCAATGAGCTGCAACAGTCAGAAAATTCGTGCGTTACGCCAGCAGATCCCTTCTTTCGAATGCGTCCCTGGCTGTCACGATTGCTGTGGCCCGGTGACCACCTCACCAGAAGAAATGTCCCGTCTGCCGCGCAAGACCGCGGCCGAGCAGGATGCGGCCATGGACGAACTCAACTGCGTCCACCTTGGACCCAACGGTTGCACGGTCTACGACGAACGCCCGCTGATCTGCCGCCTGTTCGGCACCACGCCGACCCTGCCATGCCCTAATGGCCGTCGACCGGTGGAGATGATTCATCCGCGGGTCGAGAAACAGATTCATGAGTACATGGCGTCGACGCGGCAGGTATTGGTTTAAAAGCCGGATGAGATTCCAAGTGTGGGAGCCGGGCTTGCCCGCGATGCAGGCGCCGCAGTCTTTCAGATGAAACAGGTTGCTTTCATCGCGAGCAAGCTCGGCTCCCACTGGAGATCTGCCATCCTGTAGGACTGGCCGGATCTTAGTCCGCAATCGGCAAACTCAGGCTCTCTTTCACCTCTTCCATCACGATATAGCTCTTGGACTCCCGCACATGGGGCAGCTTGAGCAGGATGTCGCCCAGCAGTTTGCGGTACGAGGCCATTTCCGAGATGCGCGCCTTGACCAGGTAATCGAAGTCGCCCGACACCAGATGACACTCCAGCACATGGGGTAATTTCAGCACGGCGCGGCGGAATTCTTCGAAGGTATCGCCCGATTTATAGTCCAGGCTAATCTCGACGAACACCAATAGGCTAGCCTTGAGACTTTGCGGGTTGAGGCGGGCGTTGTAGCCCATGATGATGCCTTCGCGCTCCAGTCGGCGGACCCGCTCTGTGCAAGGCGTGGTAGACAAGCCCACACGCTCGCCCAGTTCGGTGAAGGAGATCCGGCCATCGGCCTGAAGGATGCGCAGAATGCTGCGGTCGATCTTGTCCAGCTCACGTTTGGACTGATGCTGCGTACGCATGGGTAAACCCCCTCTCCCAAAGGCTTTTTTAGCGAGAAATCCCGCCAAATATAGGCGCTTATACAGTGAAAAGCACTGCCCGCAGCTGCATATACTGCACACATCCTTGCTTAAAACTTCAAAACGTCAGCGGATATCCGCGATGAGGTAAATCGACATGCGCGTTCTGGTCCTTGGTAGTGGTGTGATCGGCACGACCAGTGCTTATTATCTGGCACGGGCTGGCATGGAAGTGACTGTTGTGGACCGTCAGCCTGCAGTGGCCATGGAAACCAGCTTTGCCAACGCGGGCCAGGTTTCACCAGGTTATGCATCGCCTTGGGCAGCGCCCGGTGTGCCCCTCAAAGCGATCAAATGGCTGCTTCAGCGCCATGCACCGCTGGCGATCAAAGCCACTGCCGATATCGACCAGTACCTATGGATGGCGCAAATGCTGCGCAACTGCACGGCCAACCGTTATGCAGTGAACAAAGAGCGCATGGTTCGCCTTTCCGAGTACAGCCGCGATTGCCTCGACGAACTACGTGCCGAAACCGGCATTGCTTATGAAGGCCGCACGCTGGGCACGACGCAGCTGTTTCGCACTCAGGAGCAACTGGATAACGCCGCCAAGGACATCGCGGTCCTTGAGCAATCCGGCGTGCCATTCGAGCTGCTGAACCGCGACGATATTGCCCGGGTTGAACCGGCACTGGCGGGTGTGACCAATATCCTTGCGGGCGCACTGCGGCTGCCCAACGACCAGACCGGCGATTGCCAGATGTTCACCACGCGCCTGGCCGAGATGGCTGTGCAGTTGGGCGTCGAGTTCCGCTACAACCAGTCCATCGAGCGCATCGACTTCGCTGGCGACCGCATCAATGGCGTGTGGATCGACGGCAAGCTGGAAACCGCCGACCGTTACGTCCTGGCACTCGGCAGCTACTCGCCGCAGTTGCTCAAGCCGCTGGGCATCAAGGCTCCGGTGTATCCGCTCAAGGGCTACTCGCTGACAGTGCCGATCACCGACCCGGCGATGGCCCCTACGTCGACCATTCTCGACGAGACTTTCAAGGTGGCGATAACCCGTTTCGACAACCGCATCCGGGTTGGCGGCATGGCCGAGATTGCCGGTTTTGATCTGTCGTTGAACCCGCGTCGACGGGAAACGCTGGAGATGATCGTCAACGATCTTTATCCTCGCGGCGGTGACTTGAGCCAGGCCAGTTTCTGGACCGGTCTGCGCCCGACCACACCCGATGGTACGCCGATTGTCGGCGCCACTCCGTTTCGCAACCTGTTCCTGAATACCGGTCACGGTACGCTGGGCTGGACCATGGCCTGCGGTTCGGGTCGTTTGCTGGCAGACCTTATTGCTCGCCAGAAACCCCAGATCAGCGCCGAAGGCCTCGATATTTCTCGCTACGGCAGTTCCAAGGAGATCGCAAAGAATGTCCATCCAGCGCCAGCTCACTAATGAGCGCATGAGCCAGGTCGTCGTCCACAACGGCACTGTGTATCTTGCAGGCCAGGTCGGCGACGACATGGCTGCCGGGATCGAGCAGCAAACCCGCGAGACCCTTCACAGCGTCGAGCGATTGCTGGAGTTGGCCGGTACTGACAAAAGCCGCATCCTTTCGGTGACGATTTACCTGAAAGACATCGACGCCCACTTTGCCGGGATGAACAGCGTTTGGGACACATGGCTGCCAAAAGGCGTGGCGCCTGCGCGCGCCACCGTTGAAGCCAAGCTGTGCGAACCGGAAATACTGGTTGAGCTGTCGGTTGTGGCAGCGCTGCCGTAAAGCAAGAATCCTGTCGAAGCGGGATTTTTGTGGGAGCGGTGCTTGCCCGCGATGAACGATGACGCGTAATGACTGACATACCGCAGCGTCTGAATCGTCGGAATGCCGCCCAGACCAAGCACCGCTCCCACAAAGTCAGCGTCTACAGACTATCCATCCCAGGATCAGAACTATTCACCATGCGTCCAGCTCGCGCTCTTATCGATCTTCAAGCCCTGCGTCATAACTACCGCCTGGCACGCGACACCACCGGCGCGAAAGCCCTCGCGGTGATCAAGGCCGACGCCTATGGCCATGGTGCTGTGCAAGTTGCCCAGGCACTTGAGGCTGAGGCCAATGGTTTCGCCGTGGCCTGCATCGAAGAAGCACTGGAGTTACGCGCTGCCGGTATTCGTGCACCCGTTTTGCTGCTAGAAGGTTTCTTCGAAGCCGATGAGCTGGACCTGATCGTCGAGCATGACTTCTGGTGCGTCGTGCATTCGATGTGGCAACTGGAGGCCATCGAACAGGCCCGTCTGCACAAACCGCTGACTGTCTGGCTCAAGCTTGATTCAGGCATGCATCGCGTCGGCTTGCATCCGCAGGACTTTCAAGCCGCTTATCAACGCCTTCACGCCAGCGGCAAAGTGACGAAGATCGTGCTCATGAGCCACTTCGCACGTGCAGATGAACTGGACAGTTCAAGCTGCGCAGAACAGGTTGCCGTATTCGAAGCTGCCCGTCAGGGCATGACCGCCGAAATCAGCCTGCGCAACTCCCCGGCAGTCATGGGCTGGTCAGATGTACCCAGCGATTGGGTACGCCCCGGCATCATGCTCTACGGCGCGACACCGTTTGATCGACCACAAGCCATTGCCGATCAGTTGCAACCGGTCATGACGCTTGAATCAAAAATCATCTGTGTCCGCGATTTGCCAGCAGGCGAACCGGTCGGCTACGGCGCAACGTTCATCACTGAGCGCGCCAGCCGCGTTGGCGTGGTCGCCATGGGTTATGCCGACGGCTATCCACGCGAAGCTCCCACCGGTACACCGGTGCTTATCGACGGTCAGCCGAGTCAACTGCTGGGACGCGTGTCGATGGACATGCTTTGCGTCGACCTCAGCCACTTGCCGAATGCCGGTCTGGGCAGCAAGGTCGAGCTGTGGGGCAAGAATGTCCTGGCCAGCGATGTAGCAACCCGCGCAGGGACTATTCCGTACCGCATTTTCTGCAACCTGCGCCGGGTGCCCAGGGTTTATCAGAACTAAAGTAACCCTATGCGCCGAGGTGCTTTTTCTGTAGGCCCTCACGAGTGAGCACCGCGAGGCAGCGATAGCGGCAGGTCAGACAGTAATGCCTCAAAAGGTCTACCGTTATCGCGAGCAAGCTCACTCCTACAGGGCCCACGCTTGCTGCGCGACAGCGCGGCACTTACCAGCCAGTCCTCTGGACATTTCCTAACCGGTCCAAGTGTTGTAAATACTGAACGCTATTGCCATGATGGCGCTCAACTCGACCTTGCCTGACCCATCTAGGAGGACTGCCGCATTGGACGTCGGTGAACGACTGCAATCCATTCGTAAACTCAAGGGCCTGTCCCAGCGCGAGCTTGCCAAACGAGCAGGCGTGACCAACAGCACCATCTCCATGATCGAAAAAAACAGCGTAAGCCCTTCGATCAGTTCACTGCGCAAAGTGCTCGGCGGGATTCCCATGTCCATGGTGGAGTTCTTCTCCGAAGAGCTCGAGCAGCAGAACCCGACTCAAGTGGTCTACAAAGCCAGCGAGCTGATCGATATCTCGGACGGCGCAGTGACCATGAAACTGGTGGGCAAAGCTCATCCGAGCCGCTCCATCGCGTTCCTCAACGAGATCTACCCACCCGGTGCCGATACCGGCGAAGAGATGCTGGTTCATGAGGGAGAAGAGACCGGCATTCTGGTTGAAGGCCGTCTGGAACTGGTAGTCGGGCTGGACACTTACGTTCTTGAAGCCGGCGACAGCTACTACTTCGAAAGCACCAAACCGCATCGCTTTCGTAACCCGTTCGACGTGCCGGCGCGACTAATCAGCGCAGCCACCCCGGCCAATTTCTAAGCTACAGGCCCGGTAAATACGGGCCTGCGCAAACCCTACCCTCAACGCCGAGCCGTCGGATAATAACCTTTCTGATTGAAGGGTTGTTTCGGTACCTCAGGCGAGGGGCTATACTTTCGCGGCCTGCTAAACCGTGGCAGGCGAGCGTGAATAGTCACCATGAGGGTGTAAGCGTGAACCTGACTAATAAGATTCTGGCCGTTGCCGCCGCATTAACTTTTTGGGCGTTCAACGCTCAGGCAGCGACCCATGAAGAGATCGCCAAGCGGCTGGAGCCGGTCGGCCAGGTCTGTGTCCAGGGCAAGGAATGCGCGGGAATGGAAGTCGTCGCATCCACTGGCGGCGGAGCGGCCAAAAGCCCCGACGACATTATTGCCAAACACTGCAATGCCTGCCACGGCGCTGGGCTGTTGAACGCGCCGAAAATCGGTGATGCCGCCGCCTGGAAAGAACGCGCCGATCACCAGGGCGGTCTTGATGGCCTGCTGGCAAAGGCAATTACAGGTCTCAACGCCATGCCGCCCAAAGGCACCTGCGGCGACTGCTCTGACGACGAGCTCAAGGGTGCCATCCAGAAGATGTCGGGGTTGAAGTAACAACCCACATCATCATTTCCTGTAGGAGCTCACGAGCAACGCGAGGCAGCGATGGCGATATGTCTGACACGCCGCTATCGCTGGCCTCGTAACCTCGGTGAGCTCCTACAGGTTCAATGCTGCCAAATACCTTACTCAGACCTGCCCATCAACCTCTGCAATTCAGCCCTGCGCTGCGCAATCGGCAATGCGCCCAAGCGCTCCACCTGTGCATAAAACGCCTGCCAGTCTCCGTTCACGTTTTTGAACAGCGCTTCAAATGCAGGCACCCATTGGTCATAGAGCCCAAAGGGCAGCAACCGGGCGTTGTTCATTGGGGCGTTGATCCAGGCGTCATAACGCTTGTTGCCCGACCATTGCTGGTCACGCAGCACACGGTAGTCATTGCGCAGCCTTTCGAATTCCGCAGCCTTGCGCTCGCGCATCAGCTCAACACTCAGCGGTTGTCGATAAAGCTGTTTCAAACGCTCCCGGGTAGCCAGCACCAAGCGGGTAAGCTCATCCCGCTGCTTTGACTGCGTTAGCCGCTGCGGATCAAGACCACGCGCAACGCGCCATTGGCGGGTGCCTTCCTGCTCGACGAAGCGAGCGTAGGACTCGTTGAACTCAGTGTCGTCCTTCACATAGAAACGCTGATGAGCCAGTTCGTGAAAGATCAAAGTCGCCAGACGTTCATCGCCCCAACCCAGCATCGAACTCAGAATCGGGTCGTTGAACCAACCAAGGGTGGAATAAGCTTCAACTCCGCTGACGTATACGTCTTTCCCTTCCTGGCGCTGTAATGCCGCTGCGCCCCTCGCACCGCCAACGCTGTAGTAGCCGCGATAGGCGACACAGCCCGCGACAGGGAAGCAATGCGTAACAGGCTCCAGCGAGAACTCGTCCGTGGCGAACACATTCCAGACCACGTAAGGACGACCAAGGTCGGCATAGAGCCGGTAGCTTTTATTGTCTGGTAGATGCAGCTGGCTGCTGGCGAAAGTCCGCGCTTGCTGGGACAGAGCCAAACGCTGGCGAAGTTTCGGATCGCGGGTTTGATCCGCAATCACATCCTCGACCGGCTCACGGGCTCGCAACAACTGAAACTGGCCGCGCACTAACTGGTCGTAATAGCTGAGGCTAGAACAGCCACCCAGCAACAAGATCGCCAAAAAAGGCCAAGTGCGCCACAGGCATAAAACGTTGAGACTCCGCATGGACAGCCTTTAAAGTTACACACATGGCGCGTTATGCCGGACAGCACCGGCCTTTCGCAACTACTATCGCCATCTTGAAGCCGAGCCGACTGACTATGCGCCCTTTACTGATGCTCCTGGCACTGACCACTCTGGCTGGCTGCGCGGGACCAATGCCAGCCGTTGACCCGGCACAGGCATGGGTCGATATGCGCACCCTGACTGGCAAGCTGGTCATGGCTGACAAAGTGGACGGCAAAACCACCTACGACGGCCGCTACTTCCAGATATCACCGGGCAACCATCGGCTGCAGGTTCGCTATGACTATGAAGTCCACTACGGCGGCTTTACAGCGATGGGCGACGAGTACACCGAGCTGACGTGTTATGTAGAACTGCATTACCCGAATTTCACAGCGGGGCAGCGCTACATGATCGAAGTCCGCTCGCTGGCCAACAACGTGAGCGCCGAACTGCTGGATGCCCAACGTAAAGTCCTGGCAACGGAAGACCATGTCTCTTGCATCTGACGATCAGCGGTCGTTTTTTTGATAAATGATTTTTCGCGTGCCGTTATCGCAGCTGCCGACCACCATGTTCTGGTCGTGAACCTCGTCATTGGTGACGATTTCCAGCGTGTAGGAGCTGACATTGTTAGCCTGGATCTTGGCTTCGATTTCGGCCTTTAGCTCCTCACAATCTTTGGGCGCAGCCATGGCACCAGAGGCCAACGAGACACCCAATACTGCCAATGCGAAACGTTTCATGCCCAACTCCTTCATACCCCGCATACGACACGCGCCAGACTGATTCTCACGCTGCGCCCTAGCCCTACATAGACATTAGCCAGCATCCGCAAGTTCGGCACTCGTCAGTCGGGTCGAACTTCTTTGTGCGCGCTTCATCACATCCTGACGATTAACTGACTGAGTGATGTATGAACGCACCTTTCATCCAATGGGTTATCCAGTACAAGGACGCCCTGACGGTCCTGATCAGCATCGGTACGCTTATCGTCTGGGTGCTTTACGCACAATTGCTGTTGAACAATTACCGTCGTCAGCGCAGGCCACGGATCATCATCAACCGGGGAGCCGGGAAAGGCATTGGCTCGCTATGCCTGATCAGCAATATGAGTGCCGAGCCAATCTTCATTAATCAGATCGTGCTGGTGCTCAACACCAACCAAGGCGAGTTGTGTTGCGATGTCACTGACATTCGTGAGGAAAGCAAAGGCGAGATCGAACAGGATCTGATCCTGCACAACGCCACCCGCCAAGGACCGCTGGGTACCGGCGACTTCACTCACATTGGTTCCTTTGCGTCACTGATCCAGCGTTTGGCGCTGCTTCATGCGATCCCCATGCAAGGCCACAAACCGACGCAGGACTGGGTCTTTTCCAGCCTGGAAGTGCGGGTGATCGCGTTCTACGGCTCGGATAAGCATGCCATTGGCGCAAGCCGTGGGTTTAGGTTAGGGACTGCCGAAGAGGGCGGCTGCCAGCTGATTGCTCAGGCGCGCGAAAGCCGTCAATACAACTCGGCCTGGCATCGTCGAAAGGTTCGTCGCAAATGGATGCTGGATGTGGAGGGGTAGGGAGGGTCGACCCTGGGCCGAACACTGTAGGAGCTGCCAAAGGCTGCGAAAGCGATAGTCTTGAGACTCCGCTATCGCAGCCTTCGGCAGCTCCTACAGGTCAATCATCTGTCCTGACCCGATCAGCTAAGCAGCGTAGCGTCCAGGGTGATTTTCGCGTTCAAGACTTTCGACACCGGGCAGCCTTCTTTCGCTGCGGCGGTCAGTTTGTCGAACTGCTCTTGAGTCGCACCCGGCACTTTGGCTTTCAGCGTCAAGTGGACAGCGGTAATCGCAAAGCCGCCATCAACCTGATCCAGAGTGACGTCTGCAGTGGTATCGATGCTTTCTGCAGTGAGGTTCTCACCGCCCAGAATCATCGACAGGGCCATCGAGAAGCAGCCCGCGTGCGCTGCGCCGATCAATTCTTCAGGGTTGGTGCCTTTACCGCCTTCGAAGCGAGCCTTGAAGCCGTATGGCGCTTCACGCAATACGCCGGTCTCAGTGGAGATGCTGCCGATGCCAGTCTTAAGGTCGCCTTCCCAGTGGGCCGATGCTTTTTTGACAATGCTCATGGTGTCTCCTCATGGATAAGTGCGGTTTCGCACGGGGTTAAGGGTTCTGAGGATAGCTCGCTCTGGAAAGTTCAACGGAAGGAAAGATCCGAAAATAAAGTAGCATTTTTCTACTTTAGGGATTGAATCTGAAGCATATGCCCTTATCCTCTTTAACAACCGTGGGTTTCGGTCATCAGCGTTTTCTTCATCTGACGGGTCATGTACCAAGCCTGCAAAACACTTTCGAGGATCGTTGACGACCTATGAAACGTTTAGCTGATGTGAAGATTTCTACGCTTGATCTGGTTCCCGTACGCCACGACAAGGGCCCTGCAGAATCGCTGCGCAACTCCCTGAATCTGGCACAACACGTCGAGAAACTGGGCTACAACCGTTTCTGGGTGGCCGAACACCACAATATGGATGGCATCGCCAGCTCTGCGACCTCTGTGCTGCTTGGCTACCTGGCGGGCGGCACTTCGACGATTCGCGTGGGAGCGGGTGGTGTGATGCTGCCTAACCACGCTCCACTGGTGATTGCCGAGCAGTTCGGCACCTTGGCAAGCCTGTATCCGGGTCGCATCGATCTGGGCCTTGGCCGTGCGCCCGGCTCTGACCAGATGACCGCTCGCGCCTTGCGCCGCGAGCGCTCTGGCAGCGCCGATGATTTCCCGGAGGATGTGGCAGAGCTCATGGCCTATCTCGGCCCACGCACGCCCGATCAACGAGTCATCGCCGTTCCTGGCACCGGTACCAACGTACCGATCTGGTTGCTGGGCTCAAGCCTGTTCAGTGCTCAACTCGCCGGGCAACGCGGCTTGCCTTACGCGTTCGCTTCGCACTTTGCGCCGCGTTACATGCATGAAGCCATTCGGGTTTATCGCAATCACTTCGAACCTTCGGCGGTACTCGACAAGCCATACGTAATGCTCGGCGTGCCTCTGGTGGCGGCCGATACGGACGAGCACGCTGAATATCTGGCGACGTCGCTGTATCAACGCATTCTTTCGCTGATGCGCGGCCAGAGCCTGGTGCAGAAACCACCTGTGAAAAGCATGGAAGGCCTGTGGCTGCCTCACGAGAAGGCCGCCGTAGCTGACTTCCTTGGTTTGGCGATGGTTGGCAGCAAAGAGAAAATCCGCGCCAGGCTGGATGTCTTGCTGGAGCAGACTGATGCTGATGAACTGATCTTCACCTGCGATATGTATGAGCATGCAGACCGGTTGCGCTCATATGAAATTCTGGCTGAGGCTCGAGGTTGATTCTTGTTGGAGGCTTGCCCGCGAAGAACGATAACGCGGTTTGCCTAGGCATATGTACGGGGTAATTCGCGGGCAAGCCTCGCTCCAACGGAACTGAGCAGACACAAAAAAACCGACTTCAACGAGTCGGTTTTTTTGTATCTGCAACATGATCAGCCGCGCTGATACACGATTTCCTTGGTGCCGCCTTCACAGCTGCCGACAACGGTCTTGTCGGTCACGCTGCCTTTATCGACGACTTCAAGCGTGTAGGACGAAGCGCCTTTAGCCTGGATCTTTGCGTCAATTTCCGCCTTCAACTCTTCGCACGGCTTGCCAGCCGCCAAGGTGGTCCCGGCGATGCTCAGCAAACCTACCGCCAATAGAAACTTCTTCATTGGTCAAACTCCTTCGTCAGGCCAAAACAGGTCATCAGCACAGCAGATAACCTGAAAGAATTAACCACGCCGACGATTGTTCGCCGCAGCGGGCTCTATCTGTGTAGCGGAGGATATGGCATTCAGCCAGTGCGAAAGTTCAGCAATGGTCAGCTATTGGCAATTCGAAAGCCCACTTTCAGAGTCACCTGATAGTGCGCAACCTTGCCATCTTCAATGTGGCCACGGGTCTCCGCGACTTCAAACCATTCAAGATGCTTGATGCTTTTACTGGCTTCGGCCAAGGCATTATTGATCGCGTCTTCGATAGTGGTGGTAGACGAGCCAACCAGCTCGATCTTCTTGTACGTGTGATGATCAGTCATGGCAGTTCTCCTAAAGGTCTTTACGAGCGTAGCAGTCACTTCGCTCCTTACCTCTGTGGGGAAAAGCGGCCTAAAAGTTCAGCACTTTGTGAAAACACAACTTTGCGAAAAACAAACGCACTTTCTGAAAAGCCTGTAGTCGGAAACAACACACGCCACTCACCATTGCAGGAGAAACATCATGGCTAGCACTTCACTACGTAAAGCCTCGCTTCAAAGCATGGAAGCGGAAATCGAAAGTCTGCTGAAATCGCTGGAAAGCCTGAAATCCGATGCTTCGGACGAATCACGCAGGACTCTCAAAAATTTGAAAGCCAACGCTGAAAGCGCGCTGAGCCACTCGCGCAGCCTGCTGAGCGATGTCTACGAAGACGTCAAAGTCAAAACCCGTGAAACCAGCGTTGCTACCCGCGACTACGCGCAAGAGCACCCATGGACCACCGCTGGCGTTGCAGTTGGTGCCGTCGGCCTGCTGGCTGCTTACCTGCTGTGCAAACGCGGTAACTGATCAAACCGCTCAGGGTCGTCCCGAACGTTTCAGCTCGTTCTTTAGCCACTTGGCCAATGATTGAGCGCGCCCGTCAGCGGCACGTTTGGGAACCCACAACGCCAGTTGCGCCGGGGTTTCGCTGAAGCCCCATGGCGCAACCAGGCGACCAGCCCGCAAGTCATCTGCCACCAGCGGCTCGGGTGCAATCGCAACACCAAGGCCAGCCACGGCCGCCTCCAGCAAATAATACAAATGCTCAAAACCCTGCCCATATTGCAGCGCCTTGGGGTCGATGCCGTTTTGTTGTGCCCAACTGGGCCAGGCTTGCGGTCGCGAAGTGGTTTGCAGAAGGGTTTCGTTGAGTAACTCGTGCAGCGGAGCTTGCTGCAACTGAGCATAACGGGCGAAGTGCGGACTTAACACCGGACCAATCCGCTCACTCGCCAACTCGAACACCTGCATGTCCGCAGGCCACGGCGGCTCGGCGAACACCAGCAACGCGTCCAGCCCGGGGCGACGCGGATCCAGATCGCCTTCACCCGCTGACAAGTGCAATCGCAGATCCGGCAGGTCCGCATTCAATCGGCCCAGGCGTGGAATAAACCAGCGCGCCAGCAGGCTCCCGGAACAGCCCAATACAAACGGGGCGTCTGCATTACCCTGGCTAAGCTCGGCACACACCGTGCGCAGACGGTCAAACGCGTCGCCGCTGGCGTCTCGCATGCGAATACCCGCATCTGTGAGTTTAAGGCCACGGCCGTCCTTGACGAACAAGGCGACGCCCAAGTGTTCTTCAAGCACTTTCAACTGCCGACTCACGGCACCGTGTGTAACGTGCAGCTGTTCAGCCGCCTGACTGACGCTGTTCAAGCGCGCAGTAGCTTCAAAGGCCCGCAATGCGTTTAACGGAGGAAGGTCCCGGCTCATGATATCTGTGAGTTTTCCTGACAGGTTGCCGAGATCTTATCGGTTTTCAGAAGGGTTGGCGCTGGTTAAAGTGTGTTCATTGCCGATCCGGCTCACTCATTCGCTTTTCGACCCTGGAGGTCACATGACCCAGACCAACTTCAGTAATGGCCCAGATGCCAATGGCCTGTTCGGTTCGTTCGGCGGCCGTTACGTTGCCGAAACCCTGATGCCATTGGTACTCGACTTGAACCGCGAGTACGAAGCGGCGAAAGCCGACCCGGAATTCGTCGAACAACTCGCCTATTTCCAGCGTGATTACATCGGTCGCCCGAACCCACTGTACTTCGCTGAGCGCCTGACCGAGTTCTGCGGCGGCGCGAAGATTTACTTCAAGCGCGAAGAGCTTAATCACACCGGCGCGCACAAGATCAATAACTGTATCGGCCAGGTTCTGCTGGCCAAGCGCATGGGCAAAAAGCGCCTGATCGCTGAAACCGGCGCGGGCATGCACGGCGTGGCCACGGCCACTGTTGCAGCACGTTTTGGCCTGCCATGCGTGATCTACATGGGCGCTACCGACATCGAGCGTCAGCAAGCCAACGTATTTCGCATGAAGTTGCTGGGTGCCGAAATCGTGCCCGTGACCTCCGGCACCGGCACCCTTAAAGACGCGATGAACGAAGCACTGCGTGACTGGGTCACCAACGTCGATGACACCTTCTACCTGATCGGCACCGTAGCAGGCCCGCATCCATACCCAGCGATGGTCCGTGACTTCCAGTCGATTATCGGCAAGGAAACCAAGGTTCAGATGCAGGAAAAAGAAGGTCGTCTGCCAGACAGCCTGATCGCTTGCGTCGGCGGCGGTTCCAACGCCATGGGCCTGTTCCACCCGTTCCTGGATGACAGCAGCGTGGAAATCGTTGGCGTCGAAGCCGGTGGCCATGGCGTGGATACCGACAAACATGCCGCCAGCCTCAACGGTGGTGTGCCAGGCGTACTGCACGGCAACCGCACTTACTTGCTGCAGGACAACGACGGCCAGATCACTGACGCGCACTCGATTTCCGCCGGACTGGACTACCCGGGCATTGGCCCGGAGCACGCTTACCTGCACGAAGTGAAACGCGTTGAATACGTCAGCATCACCGACGAAGAAGCGCTGGAAGCCTTCCACCACTGCTGCTTGCTTGAAGGCATCATCCCCGCGCTGGAAACCGCTCACGCCCTGGCCGAAGCCATGAAGCGTGCGACCAACCTGCGCGACGACCACTTGATGGTGGTGTGCCTGTCGGGTCGTGGCGACAAAGACATGCAAACCGTCATGAACCACATGGCCGCCGCCGAACAGAATCAGGAGAAGCTGGTATGAGCCGCCTCGAACAACGTTTCGCCCAGCTGAAAACCGAAGGTCGCGCGGCACTGGTGACGTTCATCACCGCCGGCGACCCTGGCTATGACGCATCGCTGAAAGTCCTCAAGGGCCTGCCCGCAGCCGGTGCAGACGTGATCGAACTCGGCATGCCGTTCACCGACCCGATGGCTGACGGTGTAGCCATCCAGCTGGCGACACTGCGCGCTCTGGACGCCGGTCAGACGCTGCTGAAAACCCTGCAGATGGTCAGCGAGTTCCGCGTCGACGATCAGACCACGCCGATCGTGCTGATGGGTTACTACAACCCGATCCATCGTTTTGGTGTTGAGAAATTCGTCGCCGCTGCCAGCGAAGCAGGCGTCGATGGTTTGATCATCGTCGACTTGCCGCCGGAGCATGACGCCGAGCTGGCGACGCCTGCCCAGGCCTCGGGTATCGACTTCATCCGCCTGACCACACCGACCACCGACGATGCGCGTCTGCCGCGTGTTCTTGAGCGCAGTTCCGGCTTCGTGTACTACGTGTCGGTTGCGGGCGTGACAGGCGCTGGCTCGGCAACAACAGAACACGTCGAAGGTGCGATCGAGCGTCTGCATCGTCATACCAGCCTGCCAATCTGTGTCGGCTTCGGTATCCGTACACCGGAGCAGGCAGCCGCCATCGCTCGCCTCGCGGACGGCGTAGTAGTCGGTTCGGCACTGGTGGACAAGATCGCCAATGCCGCCTCGCCAGAGCAGGGCGTCGACGACGTGCTGAGCCTGTGTGCAGCCTTGGCCGAAGGCGTACGTAAAGCTCGTGTGAGCTGAAGGTAAAGTTCCTGATACAGAGGAATCAAAGCGCAAACGCCTGTACTAAGTAGTCAGGCAAGGGGGTTCAAGGCTGATGCCTTGAACCCCTTTTTGCTGCATTGAATTTTTCAGGAGCAACACATGAAACTGCCAAACCGTTTGATTGCCGGGCTGGGTATCTTGATGATCAGCGCCAGTCCGCTGTTGCAAGCAGCGCCGCAAGATCAGCGCGGTGGCCCTGACGATAACCGTCAAGGTCAGCAACAAGGTCCAGGCCCACAGAGCAAAGGGGATCACGACCAGGGCAACCAGGGCCAAGGCCGCGGCAATGGAAATCGCCCGCAACAAGCGCATCAGGACAATCGCGGCGGCAACCGCCCACCTGAAAATTTTGACGGTGTGCGTAACACCATCCAGCAGCACCGCGATGTGATCGGCCGTGGTCAGCCGCTACCGCCGAATATTTATGTCGTCAAAGGCCGTCCGTTACCACCCGGCTACGGCAAGCGTCTGGACGCTCGCTCGCTACAACACCTGCCACGTTATGACGGCTACGAATGGCGCCGTATGGGCACTGACGTGGTGCTGATCGCTGTCGGTACCGGGATTGTTTACGCGATTCTGGATGGCGTTTTGAATTAACAAAAACCCTGACTGTAGGAGTGAGCTTGCTCGCGATTGGGTCTCTTGGCCGACGAATTGATCGCCTGAACTAACGCCATCGCGAGCAAGCTCGCTCCTACAGATCCAATGTCTACTGCACGACAGCGCGGTGTCAGAGCCACAGGTTCTGATTTATTTCGAATTAGCGCCTGAACATCCCCACATTCAAAGGCCGTACAGCCCCCATCCAGATCGCATGCTCGGTATGATCCGCCAGCTCATCGCCGGTCAACAGGTGGGTGAACACCACCAGACCGTTACGATTAAGCGCCAGCCAAAGCATCACATCGGCAAACTGCTGATGATCAAATGCCAACTGGCAACTCCAGTCGGTATGCGGGCCAACCGGCCGCTCGTGAACCCTGCCCATCGCCAAGCCAAACTTCTCGACCGCCGCCTCACACAAGGCCCGCGCTTGCTCGATGGTGTCAGCATCGAAGTAAACATGGGCGTGATAGCCCTGAATCTCTGACATATGCGTAAGTGCTCCCTTGGCTAACATTTAATTCAATCTCTGTAGGAGTGAGCTTGCTCGCGATAAAGGTAGACATGTTGAGAAGTTACCGTCTGGGCTGACGCTATCGCGAGCAAGCTCTCTCCTACAGGGTCCGTGTTTGCTTCGCGACAACGTGGTGTCAGGGACACCTGGACAACTTGCCTATACCGCAATCGATGGCAACGGCCTGCCCGCGAGCCCATCGCCACTCTGCGCCTGTTCACTCGCCAGCCAATCCACAAACTGCTGAACGATCTGCACCCGCCGTTTGCGTTGCGGCAGAACCACGTAATAGCCATAACCGGAAACAGCAGTCGCTGCGATAGGGCGGCAGAGCAGGCCTTGATCGAGGAGCGCATCCACCAGGTGACGCCAGCCGATGGCCACGCCCTGGCCCGCAATGGCTGCCTGAATCAGCAAGGTGTAGTTGTCGAAGCGCAACTGGCCGGGAGCAGGGGCCTGAGGAATATTCAGCGCTCTGAACACGCCGCCCCAGTCAAACCAGTTAGCGCTGCCTTCACCACGCAAGTGCAGCAGCGGGAATTCGCGCAGTACATCAGTGGATAACGGTGGCTCGCGTCCGGCCAACAATTGCGGGCTGCATACGGGGAAAACCTCTTCGCTGAACAACCAGCGGCTTTCCCCCTGCTTGAAACGCCCATCACCGAACAACACCGCAACATCGATATCGGCACGCAGCATGCTGTGGCTGCGCTCACTGGTCACCAGGCTGACATCCACATCAGGATTGGCCTCGTGAAAGCGATGAAGACGTGGCATCAGCCAATAAGCAGCAAAAGCGAAGTCTGTAGCGACCTGCAGTACTTCATGCTGGTGCTGATGAGTGATGGTGATCAACCCCGCGTCCATCGACTGCAGGCCGGACTGCACGTGGTTGAACAGAATTTCGCCGGCGTCCGTCAGCTCAATGCCACGGTAAATCCGGTCGAATAACCGTGTCGCCAGTTGCTCCTCAAGGCGCTTGATCTGCTGACTGACGGCGGGCTGAGTGGTACCCAGCTCAATCGCTGCCGCCGTGAAACTGCGCAAACGCGCCGCAGCCTCGAACGCACGCAACAGATCCAGCGACATCTCACCAAGCGCTTCAAACATAAGCTGTACTTATCCTAGGCATTGCCTTGCATGGGCTTTACCACAGCATGCATGGGTCCCATCCTCAATCGCAGCACTTTCGCATAAATATTCACTATGGGATGCCGCGAAATACATGAAGCGCAAAAATATTCTTTTCATCATGGCCGATCAAATGGCCGCGCCGATGTTGCCGTTCTACGCCTCATCTCCCATCAAGATGCCTCATTTGAGCCGCCTCGCCGCTGAAGGCGTGGTTTTCGATGCTGCCTACTGCAACAGTCCACTGTGCGCGCCGTCGCGCTTCACGCTGGTGAGTGGTCAATTGCCCAGCAAGATAGGCGCCTATGACAACGCCGCAGAGTTTCCCGCCGACATCCCGACTTACGCTCATTACCTGCGCCGCCTGGGTTACAAGACTGCGCTGTCGGGCAAGATGCACTTCTGCGGGCCTGACCAGTTGCATGGCTACGAAGAACGCCTGACCAGTGATATCTACCCCGCCGACTATGGCTGGTCCGTCAATTGGGACGCGCCAGATGTGCGTCCGACCTGGTATCACAACATGGCATCGGTGCTTCAAGCGGGCCCATGCGTGCGCACCAACCAGCTGGACTTCGATGAAGAAGTGGTCTTCAAAGCCCAGCAATATCTGTTCGATCACGTGCGCAACGACGGCGATCAACCGTTCTGCCTGACGGTATCCATGACCCACCCGCACGATCCGTACACGATCCCGAAACCGTTCTGGGATCTGTACAGCGATGATGAAATCCCGATGCCTCGTCATCAGCCGGAGCAGGCCGATCAGGATCCGCATTCCCAACGCCTCATGAAAGTCTATGATCTCTGGGACAAGCCGTTACCCGAGGAGAAAATCCGCGATGCACGGCGCGCGTACTTCGGCGCTTGCAGCTACATCGACAATAACGTTGGCAAGCTGATGCAGACGCTGGAAGACATCGGCCTGGCCGAGGACACCATCGTGGTGTTCTCTGGCGACCACGGCGACATGCTAGGCGAGCGGGGCCTCTGGTACAAAATGCACTGGTTCGAGATGGCTGCCCGTGTACCGCTACTGGTTTATGCACCAGGCCAGTACAAAGCCGGTCGGGTTGCTGCTGCGGTTTCGACAGCGGACCTACTGCCGACTTTTGTCGCGATGGCAGAAGGCGAGCTGGCGGATGGCCTGCCACTGGACGGTCAGTCGCTGATCCCGCACTTGCTGGGTGAGGATGGACACGATGAGGTGTTCGGTGAGTACATGGCCGAGGGCACTAACAGCCCGCTGATGATGATCCGGCGCGGCGCGTACAAATTCATTTACTCGGAGCAGGACCCATGCCTGCTATTCGATGTCCATAACGATCCACAGGAGCTGGAAGAGCTGAGCCAGTCGGACACTCACCAGCAACTGTTCAATGAATTCCTGGCTGAAGCACGGGCCAAGTGGGATATACCGGCGATACACCACCAGGTGCTCGCCAGCCAGCGCAGAAGGCGCTTCGTCGCTGAATCGCTGGCACTCGGCAAGCTGAAGAGTTGGGATCACCAGCCGCTGGTAGACGCCAGTCAGCAGTACATGCGCAACCACATTGATCTGGACGATCTGGAGCGCAAGGCACGTTATCCACAACCTTGACCCTGCCAAAAAATCAAAAAACTAGGGGAAGTTAATGAAGACGTTATCCAAAACACTTGTGATCGGGGTTATGGCGTTGAGCAGCCTTGCAGTACAGGCGGCCGAGCAGAGTTGCAGCACAGTGAAAATGGCCGATCCGGGCTGGAGTGACATTGCCGCAACCAATGCGATTGCCAGCTTTCTGCTGGACGGCATGGGCTACAAGCCGAAGGTAGACACATTGGCGGTACCGATCGCTTACGGCGGCCTCAAGGATGGCAAGCTGGACGTCTTCCTGGGTAACTGGATGCCTGCACAGCAGGGTTTCTACGACAAGTTTGTAGCCACAGGTGATGTTACTCAACTGGCGAAGAATCTTGACGGTACCGAGTTCACCCTGGCGGTACCGGATTATGTCTACAACGCAGGCGTGCATGATTTTGCCGACTTGAACAAATTCGCCGACAAGTTCGAGAAGAAGGTTTACGGGATCGGCTCCGGCGCCCCAGCCAATCTGTCGATTCAGGAGATCATCAAGAAGAACGAATTCGACCTGGGAGGCTGGAAGCTGGTGGAGTCCAGCGAACAGGCGATGCTGGCTGAAGTGAATCGCCGGGTGAAAAAAGACCAGTTTGTGGTGTTTCTCGGCTGGACGCCGCACCCGATGAACGTGCAGATCAAAGGGATGCACTACCTCAAAGGCGGCGAAAAATACTTCGGCGACACCGGTACCGTGCATACCCTGACCCGCAAAGGCTACGCCGAGGCTTGCCCGAACGTAGGCAAACTGTTGACCAACCTGATGTTCACTCAGGACATGGAGAACAGCATCATGGCTGATGTCACCAATAACAAAGTCACCAATGCCGCTGCAGTCAAAACCTGGATCAAGGCCAACCCGGCCGTGCTGGATAAATGGCTCGATGGCGTGAAGACCATTGATGACAAAGATGCGCTGGCGGCGGTGAAAGCGAAGCTTTAAAAGCCTAAGCATACGAACCTGTAGGAGCTGCCGAAGGCTGCGAAGCGATGTGTCAGGAATATTGCTTTCGCAGCCTTCGGCAGCTCCTACAGGTACACGGCCTTGCACCTAGCTGCCTGACACCTCACCCTTACCCTTCCGCAATCCGTCAAAGAGCGTTTCATGGGTTGGCTCAATCGCCATAAGTTTCTGCCTTTCCTTGCCTGGCTACCCCGACAGACCCGCGCCACGGTAGGGCGTGATGCGGTGGTCGGTTTGAGCGGGGCGATTCTGGCACTGCCGCAGTCCATTGCTTACGCCCTGATTGCCGGGCTGCCCGCAGAGTACGGTCTTTACGCCGCCATCGTGCCGGTCATGATCGCCTGTTTGTGGGGCTCCTCGTGGCACCTTATCTGCGGCCCGACGGCGGCTATTTCCGTTGTGCTCTACGCCAGCATCAGCCCGCTAGCGATCCCGGCCAGTCAGGATTACATCACCCTGATCCTGTTGCTGACGTTCATTGCCGGGCTGTTCCAGTTGTTGCTCGGTATGGTTCGCTTTGGCGCGCTGGTCAATTTCGTCTCCCATTCAGTTGTACTTGGATTTACGCTGGGCGCCGCAGTAGTCATTGCCCTGGGACAGATGCCTAACCTGATCGGTATCGATTTGCCCAGCCAGACCACGGCCCTGAAAAGCCTGATTGCGGTGCTTGAGCATCGGGGCGAACTGGATGAAGTCTCGTTGGTTTTGGGTTTGCTGACCCTGGCACTGGGTATTGGCTTGAAGCTGCTGGTCCCTCGCTGGCCAACGCTACTGATCACCCTGATCGCGTCCAGCCTGCTGGTCTGGCTCTGGCCTTCGATGTTCGGCCATGTGCGCGTGGTCTCTGCTTTTACCGGGCATTTGCCGCCGTTGAGCCCGCTACCACTGGATCCGGAACTGATCCTCAAACTGCTGCCATCCGCAGTGGCGGTGGGCATGCTGGGGCTGGTCAACAGCCTGTCGATTTCCCGTTCGCTGTCCACCCGCTCTCAGCAATTGATCGACGCCAATCAGGAGGTCCGCGCTCAGGGTCTGTCGAATATGGTCGGCAGTCTGTTTTCGGGTTTTTTGTCAGCCGGTTCGTTTACCCGTTCGGCACTGAGCTTCGAAGCGGGTGCCAGGTCACCACTGGCTGGCATATTTTCCGCCCTATGGGTCGCGCTGTTCGCCGTAGCCGGGGCTTCGCTGATTGCGCATATTCCTATCCCGGCAATGGCCGCTTCGATTCTTTTGATCTGCTGGGGTCTGGTGGACCGACGTGGCATCAGCGCCTTGTACCGGGTCAGCCGCTCGGAGTTTCTGGTCATGGCCCTGACGTGCATCGCAACTCTGCTGCTGGAGCTGCAAACCGCTATTTACGCGGGGGTGCTGGCTTCGCTGTTCTTCTACCTCAAGCGGACCTCGCAACCGAGCGTGCAGCAGTGGCGCGACGGCGATGAAGACATCATGCGGGTCGGCGGCTCGATATTTTTCGGCGCCAGCCATTACCTGCAAACAAGACTTCAGCGCACGGAAGGCAAGCATGTGGTCATTGAGGCGCAGCACATCAACTTTATCGATTACTCAGGCGTCGAGATGCTCCATCAGGAAGCCCGACGCCTGAACAAACACGAGCGGACCCTGACGTTACGTCGGGCCAGGCCGCAGGTGATAGATGAGTTGCGCAAGCTGGAAGGGGCAGAGAAGTGCCCGATTCTATTCGAGGATTAAGCAGCGAGCTGCCGACGTAACTCCGCCAGCACTGGAGCAGAATCCGGACGCACACCGCGCCACAGCAGAAATGCCTCGGCGGCTTGCTCGACCAGCATGCCCAAGCCATCCACCGACCGCGCTGCGCCATGCTCAGCGGCCCAACGGCAGAAAGGCGTAGGGTTGTTGCCGTACATCATGTCGTAGCAGAAGGTTTTACCGGGTTCGATCAGGCTCGGCGAAATCGGCGGCAGTTCTCCGGTCAGGCTTGCGGAGGTGGCGTTGATGATCACGTCCACGGACTCTTCCAGCCAATCGAAGCCGCTGGGGAACACGGGCCCAAGATCAGCAAACTGCTGGGCCAGCAGTTCGGCTTTTTCCACAGTGCGATTGGCGACGACCAAAACCGCAGGGCGCTCGGCCAGCAACGGCTCCAACGCTCCACGCACTGCACCGCCAGCGCCCAATAACAGGACGCGCTTGCCCTGTAGGCTCAAGCCGCAGTTAACCGTCAGATCGCGCACCAGGCCAGCACCGTCGGTGTTATCACCGAGCAAAGTGCCGTCAGCCAGCTTGCTCAACGTGTTGACCGCGCCTGCACGCCGGGCGCGCTCAGTCAGGCTGTCGACCATGCGATAAGCCTGTTCCTTGAACGGCACGGTCACATTGGCGCCGCGGCCATGGCTGAAGAAAGCTTTTGCGAATGCAGTGAAGTCATCCAGCGGCGCCAACGCGGTGCGGTAATCCAGCTGCTGACCGGTTTGCTCGGCAAACAGGCCATGAATCAGCGGTGACTTGCTGTGGCCGATGGGGTTGCCGAATACGACGTAGTGGTCCATTGGGGTTCCTGTTTAATTTCAGACTCGGCCTCGGTCGGAGCTAATTTGTGCGCGTGGCTTTGTCCCTGCCACCACGCCGCGCCAACATTTCCGCTCCTACCGAGACCTCGCTCATCGCTAAATAACTGTCAACCCAACGCTAACCAATCCCGATCCTGCAGGAAGTACTCGGTCAGGCGCGCTTCTTCACTGCCTGGCACCGCTTTCCAGTCGTAACCCCAGCGGACTTGCGGCGGCAGTGACATCAGGATCGATTCGGTGCGCCCACCTGATTGCAGACCAAACAACGTGCCGCGGTCGTAGACCAGATTGAATTCCACATAGCGACCACGACGGAATTCCTGAAACTCACGCTGCTGCGCGGTATAAGCGTCGGCCTTTCGGCGGCGCACGATAGGCAGATAAGCGTTGATGAAGGCATCGCCGATAGCGCGGATGAAAGCAAAGCTGGTATCGAAATCCCACTGGTTCAAATCATCAAAAAACAAGCCGCCGACGCCGCGTGGCTCATTTCGATGCTTGAGGTGAAAGTAGCTGTCGCACCAGGCTTTGTAGCGTGGATAGACGTCGGCACCAAATGGCGCACAGGCTTGCTCGGCAACCCGGTGCCAATGCACACAGTCTTCTTCGACGCCGTAGTAGGGCGTCAGGTCGAAGCCGCCGCCGAACCACCAGACAGGTTCTTCACCTTCTTTTTCAGCGATGAAAAAACGCACGTTGGCGTGAGAAGTCGGCACGTGCGGGTTGTGCGGATGGATCACCAGCGAAACACCCAGCGCCTCGAATCCACGTCCGGCCAGCTCAGGCCGATGGGCACTCGCTGACGGCGGTAGGCTGGTGCCAAACACGTGAGAGAAGTTGACGCCGCCTTTCTCGATCACCGCGCCATTCTCTACCACACGGGTACGGCCACCACCGCCAGCAGGGCGAGTCCAGGCGTCCTCGACGAAAGTGGCATCGCCGTCTTCCTGTTCCAGGGCAGTACAGATGCGGTCTTGCAGATCGAGCAAATAGGCTTTGACGGCCTCAGTGCGGCTAGAAGACATGGCGACCTCTTAAACTGACTTCAAACGGCTGGGCACCCGGACTTCAAGGGGCGCAGCGAAATTGGCGCGTAGCATACCATCCGCGACCAATCGACCGCAGTTGACGAAGCGCAAACGAAGGAGTCCGATAGAGCGCTTTCACATTCCTGTTTCGATGATCATGGAGAGAACAAAATGGCAAAGCGTATCCAGTTCAGCACAACCGGCGGCCCGGAAGTTCTTGAGTATGTGGACTTCGAACCGGCCCAGCCTGGCCCGCAACAGGTACGTGTGCGCAACAAGGCCATCGGCCTGAATTTCATTGAAACCTACTTCCGTAGCGGCCTGTATCCGGTGCCGTCCTTCCCGTCGGGTCTTGGTAATGAAGGCGCGGGGATCGTTGATGCGGTAGGCAGCGAAGTCAGCCGTTTCAAAGTCGGCGACCGCGTAGCCTACGGCACCGGTCCGCTTGGCAGCTACAGCGAGCTGCATACCTTGCCGGAAGCCAATCTGGTGCATCTGCCGGAAAAGATCAGTTTCGAACAAGCTGCCGCCGTCATGCTCAAGGGTTTGACCGTGCAGTATTTGCTGCGTCAGACCTACGTCGTGAAACCGGGTGAAACGATCCTGTTCCATGCCGCAGCCGGTGGTGTGGGCTCGCTGGCCACCCAATGGGCAAAGGCGCTGGGCGCGAAGCTGATCGGCACTGTCAGTTCCGCCGAGAAAGCCGCTCATGCCAAAGCACTGGGAGCATGGGAAGTGATTGATTACAGCAAGGAAGACGTAGCCAAGCGCGTACTGGAACTGACTGACGGCCAGAAATGCCCGGTGGTCTATGACGGCGTCGGTCAGGATACCTGGACCACTTCACTCGATTGCGTTGCGCCGCGCGGCCTGTTGGTCAGCTTCGGGAATGCATCGGGGCCAGTGGCAGGCGTGAATCTTGGGATTCTGGCCAGTAAAGGTTCGCTGTACGTCACGCGCCCAACCCTCGGCAGCTACGCCAACACCCCACAGAACCTGCAAAGCATGGCAGACGAACTGTTCGACATGCTCGCCAGCGGCAAGATCAAGGTGGATAACATTCAGCAATTTGCCCTCAAGGATGCAGGCAAAGCGCAGACCGAACTGTCGGGCCGCCGCACCACCGGCTCAACTATCTTGATTCCTTGATATCGGAACTGTTGGAGCGAGGCTTGCCCGCGAAGAACGATAACGCGGTTTACGCGCGCGACCGATGCGACCCATTCGCGGGCAAGCCTCGCTCCAACAGGTAATCACCAGCTCTACCCCGCCCGAACAACCTCTGCGGTCGCTATATCGCGAATCACACTAGGATTGCGACGGCCACCCAGACTGCCACTCAGCACAGAATCAATCTGCCCTCGAAAATACTGCTCGACCCGCAGCCGGCTTCGCGCGGCGGGGCGACCAGCAGGGTTGGCTGAGGTGGAAATCAATGGCCCGACCAGTGCACAGAGTTCTCGCACTACAGGGTGATCACTGACCCTCAATGCCACGGTTTCATGGATACCGGTCACCCACTCCGGCAAGAGGTTCTGGTGTGGCACCAGCCAGGTGTTAGGCCCCGGCCAGGTGCTGGCCATGCGATCCAGCCACAGCTCAGGGAAATCTTCGAACAGGAAGTCAAACTGATGAATGTTGTCCGCGATCAGAATCAGCCCTTTTTCCACAGGCCGCGACTTGATCGCCAGCAGGCGGTAAACCGCTTCTTCATCCCAAGGATCACAACCCAGCCCCCATACCGCCTCGGTCGGGTAGGCAATGACCGCACCGGCGCGAATCTCTCGGGCGGCTTGTTGCACACGCCAACTGCTGACCATTTTCACTCTCCGCTAAAACATTGTCGGCAGTTTAACCTCAGGCCGCGCGCGCAAACCATCGTCCCGCCTCACAGGTAACACGGCCGTCCAGTTCCAGGTCGGTCAGCGCAGCGAGTACCTTCGGCAAGGCCCATCCGCTGGAGTGCGCAAGGGCTTCACTGGTATGGGGTGCAGCGTGCAGCAGCACCAGCAATGGATGATCAATAGCGACGTCGGGTGTGCGCACCGCTTCAGTTGGAGCGACGACTTGCCAGCCACGTAATGCTTCAAAAATGTGATGCACCGTCTCAACCAGCACTGCGCCATCCCTGATCAACTGATGGCAGCCACGTGCACCGGGATGGTGAATCGAACCCGGGATGGCAAAGACCTCGCGGCCTTGTTCGGCAGCGAGCCGCGCGGTGATTAGAGAACCGCTGGCAACACTGGCTTCGACTACCAGCACTCCAAGGGATAAACCACTGATGATTCTGTTGCGTCGAGGAAAGTTGCTGGCGCTGGGCCCAGCGTCCAGAGGGAACTCGGAAACGACGGCACTGCCTTCAGCGATCATCCGTGCTGCCAGCGACCGATGACGCTGTGGATAAAGTTTTTCGATACCCGTGCCCAACACGCCGATTGTAGAGCCTCCAACATCCAGGGCAGCCTGATGCGCTGCACCATCAATGCCCAGTGCTAAACCGCTGGTAATGACAAAACCGGCACTGGCGAGACTTTTGGAAAAAGCGGCAGCGGTGTCCATTCCCGGACGCGAAGCACGGCGGCTGCCGACCATACCCAGCTGTGGTCGGTCCATAATAGTGAGGTTGCCCGCGACAAACAGAAGAGGGGGAGGATCAGGAATTTCCGCTAGCAATGCCGGGTAGTGAGGGTCGTCCCACATCAGCAAATGCTGGTCCGGACGCTCTAACCATGCCAACGCTGCGCTAGCACCGTCGCGAACATCCGGGTCGCGTCGGGCTTCGGCGCTGGCCGCTGGCAACCCCAATGAGCGCCAGGCACTGGCTGGCGCACCGAGGGCAGCAGAAGCACTGCCGAAAGCATTGATCAACTTGAAAAATCGTTTAGGCCCTACCTCAGGCAACCGATGCAGGCGCAGTCGCGCTTCCTGTTCTGCAGGCGAAGGCGCAGCTTTTTCAAACAGTGGCATGAGATCTTCCTTGATCTATGGCGCACCTTGAAAGGTGGCCAATCCTGTGGATAAGTCTGTTAACAACAATTTGATAACTGGGGTGTGGAGGACAAAAATCTGTATTAATTCTGCAACATGAGGCTAAGGGTTTCTGACCTTGTCCAACACTTCCAGGGATCGGTTGGCGTTAAGAACCAGCCCGTAGCTGAGCTTTTCGTAGGTGCGGAAAATCATCAGCAGCCCGGAGCGCTCGTCAGGAATTTTGACTTGTTCACCGGTGATGCGATCCCGGACAGTCTCACCGGTCTTGTAGATCGCCAGCACGTTACCTTCTGTCAGGCCATCGCGCCTGCCACGGTCCACCGTCACAACATCCATCACACCCACCTGGTTCACGCCCCTCGGTACGTCGATAATCAGGCCGTTGATATTGCTACGCGGCTCACTGGGCAAAAAGCTGGAGTTGATCGGGCGTTCTTCGCTGGCAAACAGCCGATCCCCCACCCGTACTTCCTGATTGGAGCGTTGCAGCATCAGCGTGGAGACATCGCCTTCGGACGCAACAATCTCACCACCACCAATCTCATCCGCGTTGATACCCAGCACTTCCTGAGTCACCGGATCGATGTAGGTTTTGCCCTGACGGAAGATGCCATACACCGAATGAGCAGGATCCACCGCGCCACGCGCATAAATACGGTCACCAATGCCGCTTAGCACACGCTCGGCATTACCGGCCACGATGTAAGGCGCTGTGTCGAACTGCTCGGGGGCATCCACAATGCGGTTGCTGAGCAAGAAGGCATTGATCGCCCCCAAAGGAATGCTTGGCACTGCTTCGACCATAGGCGTGCTGCGCACCCGGGGCGAGAGTTTGACGGTGCCGCGCGACTCACCACGATTGAGGGTTACCCGTGGCTGACCGTCGACATAACTCAACGACAGAATGTCACCGGGATAGATCAGATCAGGGTCGTGGACCTGCGGATTGGCACGCCAGATCTCCTGCCATTTCCAGGGCTCGCTGAGGAATTTTCCTGAAATGTCCCAAAGCGTGTCACCGGCAACCACTGTGTAACGCTGCGGATGGCCTTCCCTGAGTTGCACTTGCGCCTGCACAAGACCGGTCGCGGCCAACAGCAGCAGGGCGAGTAGTGATTTCCTCATGCAGTGAATCCCTTTATCATGTTGCTTCGCGTGAACATAGAGTCCTATCCGGCTCGGTGTGAAAATGGTTGCCCCGCTTGAACGTCCAAAGCCTAGCAGCCGATTTTGACTTTACCCTACAAGTGCAGCTCTTACGTATATGGCTATTCTAAACATCCTCGAGTTTCCCGATTCGCGCCTGCGCACCATCGCCAAGCCGGTGGCCGTAGTAGACGCCGACATTCGTCAGTTGGTCGATGACATGTTTGAAACCATGTATGAGGCGCCAGGTATCGGGCTGGCTGCAACCCAGGTCAACGTCCACAAACGTGTCGTGGTTATGGACCTCAGCGAAGACCGCAGTGAGCCTCGGGTTTTCATCAACCCCGAGATCGAAATGCTGACCGATGAAATGGATCAGTATCAGGAAGGCTGCCTTTCCGTTCCGGGCTTCTATGAAAACGTCGATCGCCCGCAAAAAGTGCGTATCAAGGCACTGGACCGTGACGGCAAGGCTTACGAAGAAATCGCCGAAGGCCTGCTTGCTGTGTGTATCCAGCATGAGTGCGATCACCTGAACGGCAAGCTGTTCGTCGATTACCTGTCCAACCTCAAGCGCGACCGGATCAAGAAAAAGCTCGAAAAACTGCACAAACAGAACGCTTGATTCCTACCTGACTGTAAGAGCTACCGCAGGCTGCGAACGACCGGGAACCGGTCGCCATGGCCATTGTTGCTGAAGGTTGTTCCAACCTTATCGCAGCCTTCGGCAGCTCCTACAGTTCAAAATGCCCTTTCCCAACGAGAAGCCCATGACTGAGCCACTGCGCATCGTCTTCGCCGGCACACCAGAGTTTGCCGCTGAACACCTCAAGGCCTTGCTCGACAGCCCTCACCAGATCATCGCGGTCTACACCCAGCCTGATCGCCCGGCGGGTCGTGGACAAAAGCTGATGCCCAGCCCGGTCAAGCAACTGGCTGTGCAACACGATATTCCGGTGCTGCAACCGCCAACCCTGCGCGATGCCGCGGCTCAGGCCGAACTGGCTGCGCTCAAGCCTGATTTGCTGGTGGTGGTCGCTTACGGTCTGATCCTGCCGCAAGTGGTGCTGGATATTCCGCGCCTGGGCTGCATCAACAGCCACGCATCGCTGCTGCCACGCTGGCGCGGTGCGGCGCCAATTCAGCGCGCTGTAGAGGCAGGCGATGCCGAAAGCGGTGTGACCGTGATGCGCATGGAGCTGGGCCTGGACACCGGACCGATGCTGCTCAAGGCCGTCACGCCCATCACCGCTGAAGACACCGGCGGCTCGTTGCATGATCGCCTCGCCGAACTGGGCCCGCCTGCTGTGTTGCAAGCCATTGCCGGTCTGGCCGATGGCACACTCGTCGGCGAAGTCCAGGATGACAGCCTCGCCACTTACGCTCACAAACTCAACAAGGACGAAGCGCGCATCGACTGGAGCCGTCCCGCTATCGAGCTTGAGCGTCTGGTTCGCGCATTCAATCCATGGCCGATCTGCCACAGCACGCTGAACGGCGAAGCCCTGAAAGTCCTCGCCGCTAGCCTCGCTGAAGGGCAGGGCGAACCAGGCGTCATTCTCGAAGCAAGCAAGGACGGTCTGATAGTCGCCTGTGGCCAGGGTGCACTGCGTCTGACGCGGCTGCAATTGCCCGGCGGCAAGCCACTTAATTTCACCGACCTGTTCAACAGCCGCCGCGAGAAATTCGCCATCGGCACCCTGCTGGGCCAACAGGTGACAGCACAATGAACCCGCGCCTAGCCGCCGCCAAGGCACTGGCCGCTGTGCTCAGCGGCAAAGCTTCGCTCAACAGTTCGCTGCCGACGCAGATGGACAAGGTTGAAGTCCGTGATCGCGGCCTGACTCAGGATCTGGCGTTCGGCACCGCCCGCTGGCAACCGCGCCTTTCTGCACTGGCGGCAAAACTGTTGCAAAAGCCTTTCAAGGCCGCCGATGCCGACGTCGAGGCGTTGCTGCTGGTGGGTTTGTATCAACTCCTGTATTCGCGCATCCCGGCTCATGCCGCCATCGGCGAAACCGTGGGCTGTGCTGACAAACTGAAAAAGCCCTGGGCCAAGGCGCTGCTTAACGCGGTATTGCGCCGGGCTCAGCGTGAAAGCGAAGCGTTGCTGGCAGAGCTGGAACACGACCCGGTGGTGCGTACATCGCACCCGCGCTGGCTGCAAAAAGCGTTGAAAGCCGCCTGGCCGGAACAGTGGGAAGCCATCTGCGCCGCCAACAACGCGCATCCGCCGATGATTCTGCGAGTCAATCGTCGGCACAACAGCCGCGATCAATACCTCGAACTGCTGGCCAAAGCCGACATTGAAGCCGTCGGCTGCACATTCAGTCAGGACGGTATTCTCTTGGCCGAACCTTGCGATGTACGCAGTCTGCCGGGCTTTGCCGAAGGTTGGATCAGCGTGCAGGACGAAGCGGCGCAACTGGCTGCCGATCTGCTGGAATTGGCGCCAGGCCAACGTGTACTGGATGCCTGTTGCGCACCTGGTGGCAAAACCTGTCACTTGATGGAAGTCCAGCCTGCATTGGCAGGCGTAGTGGCGGTGGATCTGGAAGCCAAGCGGCTGGTGCGGGTGCGCGAAAACCTGGAACGCCTGGGCCTGAGCGCTGAACTGATCGCCGCCGATGCCCGGGAAACCTCACAGTGGTGGGACGGCAAACCGTTCCAGCGCATCCTGCTTGATGCGCCGTGCTCGGCAACCGGCGTGATCCGTCGTCATCCCGACATCAAGCTGACCCGACAGGCCGATGACATCCCGGCCCTGGCAACCCTGCAAGGCGAGTTGCTCGACGCCCTTTGGCCAACCCTGCAAGTCGGCGGCATTCTGCTCTACGCCACTTGCTCGACGCTGCCCATGGAGAACACCGAAGTCATAGACGCGTTCCTCGCGCGGACATCCGGTGCACGTGAGCTGGACATCGCCGGTCAGCTCGCCCAGCAACCGCCAGGCCTCAAGCAGCCACACGGTCGCCAACTGCTCGCGCAGGAAGGCGGGCATGATGGGTTCTATTACGCCAAACTGATCAAGATCGCTGCTTGATTCGCGATACTCAAATTCAATGCAAACTCTTGTGGGAGCTGGGCTTGCCCGCGATGAACGATGGCGCTTTTTGAAGAAAGACCGCAGCGCCTATATCGTCGGAATGCCGCCCAGACCAAGCCCGGCTCCCACAGGTATTTACGCCATTTCCATAGGTTTGCTAACGCCGCTTCAAGGAGCAACTGATTGAAAATCATCATCCTCGGCGCAGGGCAGGTTGGCGGTACGCTGGCTGAGCACCTCGCCAGCGAAGCCAACGACATTACCGTGGTCGACACCGATGGCGACCGGCTGCGTGATCTGGGCGATCGTCTGGATATCCGCACGGTGCAGGGCCGCGGCTCGTTCCCGACCGTACTTCGTCAGGCCGGTGCAGATGATGCCGACATGCTGGTGGCGGTCACTAACAGCGATGAAACCAATATGGTCGCCTGCCAAGTGGCCTATACGCTATTCCACACCCCGACCAAGATCGCCCGTGTTCGGGAAGCGGCTTATCTGACCCGCGCAGGCCTGTTCGACAACGATGCCATCCCCGTAGACGTGCTGATCAGCCCCGAGCAGGTCGTTACCAACTACATCAAGCGCCTGATCGAATACCCAGGCTCGCTGCAAGTGATCGACTTCGCAGGTGGCAAAGCACAGCTGGTGGCGGTGAAGGCCTATTACGGCGGCCCGCTGGTCGGTCAGCAACTGCGCCAGTTGCGTGAACACATGCCCAATGTCGACATGCGTGTGGCGGCTATTTTCCGTCGTGACCGGCCAATCCTGCCGCAAGGCGATACTGTCATCGAAGCGGATGACGAAGTGTTCTTCATCGCCGCCAAGGCGGACATTCGAGCGGTCATGAGTGAGATGCGCCGCCTGGACGAGAACTACAAACGCATTGTCATCGCGGGCGGCGGGCATATCGGCGAGCGGCTGGCGGAAGCCATCGAAAGCCGTTATCAGGTCAAGATCATCGAGATGAACCCGGCGCGCTGCCGACACCTGTCCGAGTCGCTGAACAGCACGGTCGTGCTGCAAGGCAGCGCCTCGGACCGTGATCTGCTGCTGGAAGAGAACATCGCCAACACCGACCTGTTTCTGGCCCTGACCAACGACGACGAAGCCAACATCATGTCGTCGCTGCTGGCCAAGCGCATGGGCGCACGCAAGGTGATGACCATCATCAACAACCCGGCCTATGTGGATTTGGTGCAGGGCGGCGAAATCGATATCGCGGTCAGCCCGCAACTGGCAACCATCGGCACCTTGCTGGCCCACGTGCGACGCGGCGATATCGTCAGCGTGCACTCACTGCGTCGCGGTGCAGCCGAGGCCATTGAGGTGGTTGCTCACGGCGATACCAAGTCCAGCAAGGTGATCGGCAAGGCCATCAAAGACATCGCTCTGCCGTCGGGCACCACGATCGGCGCCATCATTCGTGCCGACGAAGTACTCATCGCCCACGACGCCACTGTGATCGAAACCGGCGACCACGTGATCATGTTCCTTGTGGATAAAAAGTACATCCGCGATGTGGAGCGGTTGTTTCAGGTGGGGTTGAGCTTTTTTTAAGCGGGTACACAGCCCCGGTAGGAGCGAACTTGTTCGCGAGCAATAGTGCTGTGCAATCAGGAATATCGTCTCGCGAACAAGTTCGCTCCTACCGGTATTGCATCTAGCCCATTAATACCAGCGAGCCTCTCCGGCAGGGCGTTTCTTGAAGCGCTTCATGGTCCACATGTACTGGCTCGGATACGCCCGCACATATTTTTCCACCACCTGGCTCATGGCCGCGGCAGACGTTTCCGTGTCGGTGCTGTACATGGCCTCGGGCGCAGCTTCCAGCACCACTTTGTAGCCCGAACCGTCCGGCAGGCGCATGGCATGCAGGAACACGCCGACCGCCTTTCCACCGGCCAGCATGTTGGGCACAAACTTGCTGGTCAGGGCTGTAGTGGCGAAAAACGGCACGAATATGCCTGCCGATTCAGCCGGCTCAGGATCAGCAGGAATACCCACCGAGCCACCTTTACGCACTTCCTTGATGACGCTGAGAATGCCTTCCTTGGTGGAGGCCGCCACCCGGTTACCCAGTTGCACCCGCTGTTTGCGCAGCAGGTCATCGACCGCTTTTAGTTTGGGCGGGCGGTAGAAAATGATCGGTTTGCACTGGCTGCAGTAGAAGTGGTTCAACACTTCCCAGTTGCCGAGGTGACTGGTGATGCCAACGACACCCTTGCCGGAAGCCAAGGCATCCTTGAGCACGTCGAGGCCTTCCACTTCGCGCACCAGATCGATTGACTTCTGAGCAGGCCAGATCCAGGCACAAGCGCTTTCGGTAAGGGTCTTACCGATGTCCATCAAGCTACGACCGACCAGACGCTCGCGCTCGGCAGGGTCCATTTCCGGAAAGCATTTGGCCAGGTTGATGCGCGCGACCTCACGAGAGCGGTTCGGCAGTTTCCACATCAGCCAGCCGATACCCGCACCGGCCCACTGCACAACGCGCCAGGGCAACAAGGCAAACAGTCGCAACGCGCCCACCATTAGGGCACCTTTAAACTTTTCCACAGATCACTCCCCAAAACTCAAGGCGGCCATTGTACCCATCAGGCCACATGACCTGGCTAGTCATGACGTTAATGCAGAAATGAGCGACTTATGTCGAACCCGGTTGCTCAAAATAAGTAGGAGCAAGACTACGCACTCTAGAGAGTTTGCTGATAACACCTGTCGAGCACCCCGCCTTATCTGCACCTCCGCGCGATCCAATATTCATCACTTCGCCCCCCGTACTGGGTGAGGCGGGTCACTGACGCAGCTGATATTCGAAGAAACCGCATGGATGCGCACAGGCACATGGATAGGACGCACAATGGCGCAACCAGGCGTAATAGTTATAGGGCATTACATCGGATTGGGTGATCAAACAAGCTGTGGAGGGCGCCGTCCTGGAAGGCGGTACCGGGATCAATGCATACGGCATCCGTCCTTCCCACGAAGGTGACCGGGTTACCTGTGGAAAGGATGGCAAAACCTATCAGATTGTCGATGGCGCTCCTTACATGATGAGCAGCGAGGGCAAGCGGCTGGCTGGTTCGCTGCACAGCTACAGCACTTGCCCGTGCAGGGCCCGACTGATCAGCTCAATGCGTACTGCCCGCTATGGCGCGTGGGGGGATGAGCTACCTGAAGACTCTGCCTTTCGCCGAGGTCATATACCTTGCAATCACTCCAATCGCATGGAGGAACTGGCCAGTTCCATCGCCGACGAGATGAACCGCAACATAAGCCATCCTTCGGCGTTGGAAATGAAAGCTCTCAATAACTACGACCCAATAGTCGAAACTAAAGAGTACATGGCCTTTCCGTTTTACCGAAGACTTGGCATCCAACCTGATTTCCATACGCTTGCTCTTGCCAAACGAGCGAGGGCGTTGGCTTTATGGACCGAGCGGGTTGGGCAGAATCGGCCGTGGGATCATAAGCCGATCATATTGGCTAAATTTGGCGGTGATCTGGCGAGTTTTACTGCTGACGCTAACCGCAATTTACAGTTTTTGGTACATGGGTCAGCCGAGAGTGGAGGTCTATTATTCAGACACTGCAAAGAGCCAGCTGGATTTTGTCTGGAATAACACGCATGTCATCTATAGGGGGACAATTCTTCCGGGTGGTGCAACAGGAGACTCAGGGCATATCTTTCCTGATGAAAGCTTCTTTATGTTTTTTGAGTGGACAGCTTCGAAAAAACATCGCTGTTTGAAAATCAACCCGAAATGGCCGACAACCAAAATCTATATCCGCGCTGATGGAACAATCGATAGCAGCTCCAAAAGCGGTACCGATCTGAACCGATTGAGCTCCTGCGCTGGAGAAGCGCCGAAGGGGGAGAAGTAGCAGGGCTGGCTCTCACCTTAAAAATGCGCACCGTCGCCTTCACCACGGTGCAAGACAATCAGCGGGCCAAAACCGCGTATCGATCACAATCCACGGTGTGGTCCATGACCATACCGCTCGACTGCATGTAGGCGTAACAGATGGTCGGGCCAACAAAGGTAAAGCCTGCTTTCTTCAGCGCTTTGCTCATGGCCTCGGCCTCGGGCGTGATAGCCGGGACTTCGCTGCGGTCCTTGCGGTGGTTGATCTTTTGCTCACCGCCAACGAACGACCAGAGGAATTCGACCGGGTCGTCCAGCCTCAACCATGCTTGCGCGTTACGCCGGGCGGCATTGAGCTTGAGACGATTGCGAATGATGCCCGGCTCCTGCATCAGGACTTCGATTTCATCGTCAGTCATGGCGGCGACTCGATGCACATCAAAACCGAACATGACCTCCCGGTAACGCGCACGCTTTTTCAAAACGGTGATCCATGACAGACCGGCCTGGAACCCTTCGAGCAAAAGCAACTCGAAGAGCTTCTGCGCATCGCGCAACGGCACGCCCCACTCCTGATCGTGATAATCGATGTAAATCGGCTCTTCGTTGCACCAATAGCAGCGTGGCATAGGGCTTCCAAGGGTGGAGGTGCTGCTGAATCGGGTATACTCCCGCTCTTTAAATCGCAGCCCCAGTACAGGTGAATTTCGTGAGCCAGCCTACGCCAGCCGTGCGTACCTTCCAAGACTTGATCCTCGCCCTCCAGCAATACTGGGCCGAGCAAGGTTGTGTGGTACTTCAGCCCTACGATATGGAAGTAGGCGCCGGCACTTTCCACACCGCCACGTTTCTGCGCGCCGTAGGCCCGGAAACCTGGAACGCAGCCTACGTGCAACCAAGCCGCCGTCCTACTGACGGCCGTTACGGTGAAAACCCGAACCGCCTGCAGCACTACTACCAGTTTCAGGTAGTCCTCAAACCGAACCCGGACAACTTCCAGGAGCTGTATCTGGGCTCGCTGAAGCACGTTGGTCTGGACCCGTTGGTCCATGACGTTCGTTTCGTTGAAGACAACTGGGAATCGCCGACTCTCGGCGCCTGGGGTCTGGGCTGGGAAATCTGGCTCAACGGCATGGAAGTGTCGCAGTTCACTTACTTCCAGCAAGCAGGCGGCATCGAGTGCTACCCGGTGACCGGTGAGATCACCTACGGCCTGGAACGTCTGGCGATGTACCTGCAGAACGTCGATTCGGTCTATGACCTGGTCTGGGCTGATGGTCCATTCGGCCGCGTGACTTACGGCGATGTGTTCCACCAGAACGAAGTGGAGCAATCGACCTACAACTTCGAACACGCCAACGTCGACAAGCTGTTCGAACTGTTTGATTTCTACGAGAGCGAAGCCAAGCGCCTGATCGAACTGGATCAGCCGCTGCCACTGCCAAGCTACGAGATGGTTCTGAAGGCTTCTCATACCTTCAACCTGCTGGACGCCCGCCGCGCTATTTCGGTAACTGCTCGTCAGCAGTACATCCTGCGTGTTCGTACTCTGGCTCGTTCGGTTGCCCAGGCTTATCTGATGGCACGCGCCAAGCTGGGCTTCCCAATGGCTCCACCTGATTTACGTGATGAAGTGCTGGCCAAGCTGGAGGCGCAACAATGAGTGCTCAAGATTTCCTGGTTGAACTGGGCACCGAAGAGCTGCCGCCAAAAGCACTCAACACTTTGGCTGACGCCTTCCTGGCCGGTATCGAAAAAGGCCTGCAGTCTGCTGGTCTGACTTACAGCGCCAAGCAGGTTTATGGCGCACCGCGTCGTCTGGCTGTATTGATCACTGGTCTCTCGACTCAGCAGCCTGATCGCAGCATCAACCTTGACGGTCCTCCGCGTCAGGCGGCTTTCGATGCTGAAGGCAACCCGACTCAGGCAGCCCTGGGTTTTGCCAAGAAGTGCGGCGTAGATCTGAGCGAAATCGACCAGAGCGGTCCCAAGCTGCGCTACAGCCAGAGCATTGCTGGCAAGCCAACCGCGAGCCTGCTGCCGACCATCGTTGAAGACTCCCTGAACGACCTGCCGATTCCCAAGCGCATGCGCTGGGGCGCTCGCAAGGAAGAGTTCGTGCGTCCAACCCAGTGGCTGGTCATGCTGTTCGGCGATCAAGTCATCGATTGCACGATCCTGGCTCAGACTGCTGGCCGTGACTCCCGCGGTCATCGCTTCCACCATCCAGAAAGCGTTCGCATCACCTCTCCAGCCAGCTACCTGAGCGATCTGCGCAACGCGTATGTATTGGCTGACTTCAACGAACGTCGTCAACTGATCACCAAACGCGTCGACGAACTCGCAACCCAGCACGAAGGCACTGCCATCGTGCCGCCGAGCCTGCTGGACGAAGTGACTTCGCTGGTCGAGTGGCCGGTTCCACTGGTGTGCTCGTTCGAAGAGCGCTTCCTGGAAGTGCCGCAAGAAGCACTGATCACCACCATGCAGGACAACCAGAAGTATTTCTGTCTGCTGGACGCTGAGGGCAAGTTGCTGCCGCGCTTCATTACCGTGGCCAACATCGAAAGCAAAGACCCGCAGCAGATCGTACTGGGTAACGAGAAAGTGGTTCGCCCACGTCTGACTGACGCCGAGTTCTTCTTCAAGCAGGACAAGAAGCAGAAGCTGGAAACCTTCAACCAGCGTTTGCAGAACGTCGTGTTCCAGGCTCAACTGGGCAGTGTTTTCGACAAGGCTGAACGTGTATCCAAACTGGCCGCATTCATCGCCCCGCGCATCGGTGGCGATGCTCAACGCGCGGCCCGTGCCGGTCTGTTGTCCAAGTGCGACCTGGCCACCGAGATGGTCGGTGAATTCCCTGAAATGCAGGGTATCGCCGGTTATTACTACGCCAAGGCTGACGGCGAGACTGACGACGTAGCCCTGGCGCTGAACGAGCAGTACATGCCGCGCGGTGCTGGCGCTGAACTGCCAACGACATTGACCGGTTCGGCAGTGGCCATCGCTGACAAGCTGGACACACTGGTCGGCATCTTCGGCATCGGCATGCTGCCAACCGGCAGTAAAGACCCGTACGCATTGCGTCGTGCCGCGCTGGGCATACTGCGCATTCTGATCGAGAAGCAACTGGACCTGGATTTGATCGAGACTGTGAAGTTTGCAGTGGGTCAATTCGGCGCCAAGGTCAAAGCTGCCGGTCTGTCCGAACAGGTACTGGAGTTCATCTTCGACCGCCTGCGTGCGCGTTACGAAGACGAAGGCGTCGAAGTGGCGGTTTATCTGTCGGTTCGTGCCCTGCAACCAGGCTCGGCGCTGGATTTCGATCAGCGTGTTCAAGCCGTTCAGGCGTTCCGCAAACTGCCGGAAGCGGCAGCGTTGGCCGCGGTGAACAAGCGCGTATCGAATCTGTTGAGCAAAGCTGAAGGCAATATCGCTCAGACCGTCGAGCCCAAGTACTTCGATAACGCTAACGAGTTCTCGCTGTATTCGGCGATCAAGCAAGCGGATCAGGATGTTCAGCCAATGGCTGAAGCGCGCCAGTACAGCGAAACCCTCGCGCGTCTGGCAGCCCTTCGTGAGCCGGTTGACGCGTTCTTCGAAGCCGTGATGGTCAATGCCGAGGATGCCAGCGTGCGTGCCAACCGCTATGCGCTGCTGGCGCGTCTGCGTGGCCTGTTCCTGGGTGTCGCTGACATCTCGTTGCTGGGCTGAGAAAGGGGCGTACCGTGAAGTTGCTGATCCTCGATCGGGATGGAGTTATCAATCATGACTCCGACGCTTACATCAAGTCGGTGGCGGAGTGGATTCCGATTCCCGGATCGATTGAGGCCATTGCGCAACTGAGCAAAGCGGGCTGGACGGTTGCAGTAGCGACCAACCAGTCCGGCATCGCCCGAGATTATTACGATCTGGCCACTCTGGACGCCATGCACGCACGTTTGCGTGAGTTAGTAGCGGAGCAGGGTGGCCAGGTTGGTTTGATTGTCTATTGCCCGCATGGGCCCGATGAGGGATGCGATTGCCGCAAACCGAAACCGGGCATGTTGCAAACCATCGCCCGACACTACCAGACCGAGCTGGCGGGAACATGGTTTGTGGGCGACAGCAGTAGTGACCTGAAGGCCGCACTGGCCGTCGATTCACAACCGGTTCTGGTGAAGACCGGTAAAGGTGAGAAAACACTGGCCGGTTCGCTACCCGCCAATACGTTGGTTTTTGACGATCTAGCGGCGGTTGCCGCAGAACTTATCCACAATAGCGCGCCGCAAAACAACTAGCGGTACGCTTGATGAACGGGCTTTCGCCCGCATGGTAAAAGCAACTATGTCGATCATCCAGGCAATCAGGACTTTTCTCTTTTACCTGTTGCTAGGCACCAGCTCTCTGCTGTGGTGCACGTTAAGCTTCTTTATCGCCCCGTTCCTGCCATTCAAGGCTCGCTACCGCTTCATTAATGTCTACTGGTGCCGATGCGCAATCTGGTTGACGCGCGTGTTCCTGAACATCCGTGTTGAAGTGACTGGCGCGGAAAATGTTCCCCAAACACCTTGCGTGATCATCTCCAATCACCAGAGCACGTGGGAAACGTTCTTTCTGTCACAGTACTTCTCGCCACTGAGCCAAGTGCTCAAGCGTGAGCTTCTGTATGTCCCGTTCTTTGGCTGGGCGATGGCGATGCTGCGTCCTATCGCGATTGATCGTGACAACCCCAAAGCTGCCCTCAAGCAAATTGCCAAGAAGGGCGACGAGTTGCTCAAGGACGGTGTCTGGGTGCTGATCTTTCCAGAGGGCACCCGCGTCCCGTTTGGACAGGTAGGCAAGTTCTCGCGCGGTGGCACTGCATTGGCAGTCAACGCAAACCTGCCTGTACTGCCTATCGCACACAACGCTGGCAAGTACTGGCCGAAGGAAGGCTGGGCGAAAAAGCCAGGGACTATTCAGGTCGTGATTGGCGAACCCATGTACGCAGAAGGCGAGGGCCCACGCGCTATCGCTGCCCTGAATGATCGCGTTCAAACCTGGAACGAAGACACTCAGAAAGCTTTGGGTTCAATTGCTGCACCGACCTCGAGCAATGAAGAAGCCCTGATTTGAGTTTTGTGGATAACCTGTGCACTGTTTTTGATTTTTTCGTAAAAATCGGCGGCAAACCCTTGGATTCACTGCTTATTTCCGATGCTCATTAAAGAGCCAAAAACGTGCATAAGTTTTTATGAGCTTCTAGAACCGACCTCTTGGGGTCGGTTTTTTTATGGCTGGAATTTATGCGAATCCTTTATGCGCTGAATAACACTATGACTGTTTAGTACCGCCTTCAGGTAACCCGGCTTTCAATTTTTCGTAAGCTTGGGTCATGACGTTCCAGGTTTTCGTATCAGCAGGAATCAGGTGCTCGATACGCAACGACTCCATGGTGACGTCTAGCGGCATACCGAATGTTGTAAAAGTGGACATGAATTTCAATTCACCCTGCCTTGAGTTGAGTCGTGTGAATAATAGCGGGGGTGGTTCATTGGTTAGCGCTGATGAGCCGCTTGGTACTGGCAGACTTTTCAGGAGACCTGCCAGCTTGAGGTTACTCAAGCTCTCTCTTGCAGCTCTTTGCCAGGCCACCAACCTGATCTCCTCAACGTTGATTAAATGGTCGCCTAACCCGCCAGGCTGCAATAGGGTTTCGAGCAGATTAAGTCCATTAGATGCAGCGGCATCAAGGCCTACCAGATCAAATAGAACTCCGGCGCTTACATTCGCAGCCAACACATCCCACTCACTACCCATGACAATCGCCGGGGCGGGATTGTTGGCGTGAAGTAGATGAGTAATAGCTTCGCGAACCGCCTCCATACTCGGAGAGGTGAGGGGAGTAGCTTCGTAGCGGGGCGCATAACCGGCTGCGAGAAACACTTTATTGCAATGCTCTAAAGGCGCTTCGAGTGCCGTCAGCAGGTTATGCAAAGTAGAAGGACTCGGCCTGGCCCGTCCTGTCTCAATGCAACTGAGGTGGCGCTGAGACACGCCAGAAATCAAAGCCAGATCAAGTTGGCTCAATTTGGCCTGACGGCGCAATTGCCGTAACAGCTCACCGGCATCAACTGGGGGCGTGGATCGAAGAAAAGGTAGGGGCTTCATTCATTGACTCTAACGGCGGGAGTTCAGTGAGTCCATGACCTGTGAGGTCATTGATCCTGTGAGGAAAATATCACTAACTTGGCTTGCCAAGCTCATCGCTGATTACTCAAGGAAGACTAATGAATAAACCCTACCTCGCATTGGCCACCCTGGTGGTTTTCTCGCTCTATACGGCGGGCACCCTGTGGCTGTCCGAACAATCACTGGTCAGTTTTGGCATTGAGCTCCTATCCAGTCCAGACACTGCACAGGTGGTCATTGACCTCTACATGCTCGGTTTCCTTGCTTGCGTCTGGATGTATCGGGATGCACGCGCAAGAGGTCATTCCACCGTATCTCTCCTGCCTTATTTTTTAATAACAGTGTTGTTCCTGTCGATCGGCCCATTGCTTTACATCGTGATCAATGGCTTCAGAAGAGCATCGGCAGATATGGTTGATCATGGGGACGGATCCGAGAAGGTGGGTTGAGGGGAGGGCAGAGTTGCTGACGAGACGAGTTCATCGGCTTGCAGCCCAACGCTTCGCGAACAAGTTTGCTCCTACAGATGGAGCATCTGAGCCCCTGGAATAGTGCCATTGGACCAACCGGAGCTTCGACTCAATTCTGTTCCACGTGGAACATATATCAACTGTCAAAAAAAACCCCGGCTCAATGGCCGGGGTTTTTGTTTGCTATATAACGCGTACCTTTTTAGAAATCCAGGTTAGACACTGCCAAAGCGTTGCTTTCGATGAAGTCACGGCGAGGTTCTACTGCGTCACCCATCAAGGTATTGAAGATCTGGTCTGCACCGATAGCGTCTTCAATGGTGACCTTGAGCATCCGGCGAACCGATGGGTCCATCGTGGTTTCCCACAACTGATCGGGGTTCATTTCGCCCAGACCTTTGTATCGCTGGATGGTGTGACGCTTGGTGCTCTCCGCCATCAACCAGGCCAGGGCTTCCTTGAACTCGGTGACCTGTTTTTTACGCTCGCCACGTTGAACGTAAGCACCTTCTTCCAGCAGAGTACTGATCTGCAGGCCCAAGGCGGTTACGGTCTTGTAGTCGTTACTGCCGAAGAAATCACGGTTGAAGGTCACGTAGTTGGACAGGCCGTGGGAGATCAGTTCAACCTCTGGCAGCCATACATTACGTTCGCGATCTTCACGCAGGCTGGCTTTGTAAACCAGACCCGACTTCTCACCACCACGCAGACGTGCGTCAAACAGCGCCAACCAGGCTTGCATGCCTTCGTGGTCAGACAGCTGCTCAAGAGTCACAGGAGGCAGGTAAACGAAGTGCTCGGTGAGCTCCTGAGGATACAAGCGCGACAGACGCTTGAGAGTCTTCATCACCATGCGGAAGTCATTGACCAGACGCTCCAGCGATTCGCCAGAAATACCAGGTGCAGACTCGTTCAGGTGCAGGCTCGCGTCTTCAAGAGCCGACTGGGTCATGTACTCTTCCATGGCCTCGTCGTCTTTGATGTACTGCTCTTGCTTACCCTTCTTGACCTTGTACAGCGGCGGCTGAGCGATGTAGATATAGCCACGCTCGATCAGTTCCGGTAGCTGACGGAAGAAGAAGGTCAGCAGCAACGTACGGATGTGAGAACCGTCGACATCAGCATCGGTCATGATGATGATGTTGTGATAACGCAGCTTGTCGATGTTGTACTCATCGCGGCCTATGCCACAGCCCAGGGCGGTGATCAACGTACCTACTTCTTGCGACGAAATCATCTTGTCGAAACGTGCTTTCTCGACATTGAGGATCTTACCTTTGAGTGGCAGGATCGCTTGGGTTTTACGGTTACGCCCCTGCTTGGCTGAACCGCCAGCAGAGTCACCTTCCACGAGGTACAGTTCGGAAAGGGCAGGGTCTTTTTCCTGGCAGTCAGCAAGTTTGCCCGGCAGGCCTGCGATATCCAGCGCGCCTTTACGACGAGTCATTTCACGAGCTTTACGAGCGGCTTCACGCGCGCGCGCAGCGTCGATCATCTTGCCAACAACAGCCTTGGCTTCGTTCGGGTTCTCCAGCAGGAAGTCAGAGAAGTATTTACCCATCTCTTGCTCTACTGCGGTTTTAACCTCGGAAGAAACCAACTTGTCTTTGGTCTGCGAGCTGAACTTCGGATCCGGTACTTTCACCGAAATAATCGCGGTCAAACCTTCGCGCGCATCGTCACCGGTGGTCGCGACCTTGTGCTTCTTGGCCAGACCTTCCTGCTCAATGTAAGCGTTAAGGTTACGCGTCAACGCGGAGCGGAAACCCACCAGGTGAGTACCGCCATCGCGTTGCGGTATGTTGTTGGTGAAGCACAACAGGTTCTCGTTGAAGCTGTCGTTCCACTGCAAAGCGATCTCGACGCCAATGCCGTCGTCGCGCTGAATGTTGAAGTGGAACACCTGGTTGACCGCAGTCTTGTTGGTGTTCAGGTATTCAACGAAAGCACGTAAACCGCCTTCATACTTGAAGAGTTCTTCCTTGCCGCTGCGCTCATCTCGAAGGACGATGCCAACACCGGAGTTCAGGAAGGACAGCTCACGAATCCGCTTGGCCAGAATGTCCCAGCTAAAGTGGATGTTCTTGAAGGTTTCAGCGGAAGGCTTGAAGTGGATCTCGGTGCCAGTTGTGTCGCTGTCACCCACAATACGCATCGGCTCCTGTGGAACACCGTGAACGTATGTTTGCTCCCAGATCTTGCCGCTACGACGCACAGTCAGCAGCAGCAGTTCGGACAAGGCGTTAACTACAGAAACACCCACACCATGCAGGCCGCCGGATACTTTGTAGGAGTTGTCGTCGAACTTACCGCCAGCGTGGAGCACGGTCATGATGACCTCTGCTGCCGACACGCCCTCTTCTTTGTGCACGTCTACCGGAATACCGCGACCATTGTCACGGACAGTAATGGATTCGTCCGGGTGGATCGTGATAGTGATGTCGTCGCAATGGCCGGCCAGTGCTTCGTCGATCGAGTTATCAACAACCTCAAACACCATGTGGTGAAGACCGCTGCCATCGTCAGTGTCACCGATGTACATTCCGGGACGCTTGCGTACGGCATCTAGTCCTTTCAGTACCTTGATACTGGAGGAGTCGTACGTTTGGTTTTCGCTCATGCAATCACTCCCGATGATCGTGGGTCTGGGTGATACGGCCTTGTTCCACGTGGAACAAAGCGACTGGCGTTTCCGTTTGCCAGCCGTCCCTCAATAATTCGTGGTCTACACAGGTGATAAAAACCTGGCAGCGTAAGTCTTCAAGCAAGCGGCAAAGCGCACGGCGATGCTGGTCATCCAGTTCAGACGGTAAATCGTCAACCAGGTAAATACATTGGCCACGACGAGCCTGGCTAACGAGATGTCCTTGAGCAATACGCAGCGCGCACACCACCAGTTTCTGCTGACCACGCGACAAGATATCTGCCGCGTTATGCGCGCCTAATCTAAGTCGCAAATCAGCTCGCTGCGGTCCAGCTTGCGTATGGCCCATCTGTTGATCGCGATGGAGGGAAGAGGCGAGCACAGTGCTCAAGTCTTTTTCCTTGTCCCATCCACGGTAGTAACTCAGGGTCAAACCTTCGAGTTCGACCAGCTCACTTAGAGTCTGCTCGAAGACGGGCTTTAACGCCTTGATGTATGACCGCCGATACCCATCAATTTCATCGCTGGCCAGGCACAGTTCCCGGTCCCATGCAGCTTGCGAAGCGCCGTCAAGTGTACCATGCCGAAGCCACGAGTTACGTTGCTTGAGGGCCTTCTGGAGGCGCTGCCAAGTAGCCATAAAACGAGGTTCCACGTGGAACACTCCCCAGTCCAGAAACTGCCGACGAATCTTCGGCGCACCTTCCAGCAAGCGGAAACTGTCTGGGTTGATGAGCTGCAGGGGCAGAGTTTCAGCAAGTTGCGCAGCGCTACGAGCGTTCTGCCCATCTATGCGTATTTGAAAATCCCCCTGACGATCACGGGAAACACCCAGATTGCTATGCCCACCTTCAATCAGATCGACCTGACCAAAAACCGTGCAAGCGGGTTGCTCATACTGGATAACCGGGAGCAGTCGAGCACTACGGAATGACCGCGCGAGACCAAGCAAATGGATGGCTTCCAGCACGCTGGTTTTGCCACTGCCGTTGGCGCCGTGAAGGATATTGATACGGGGGGAGGGGGAGAAGGTCACCGGGTGCAGATTGCGCACCCCGGTGACCGAGACGCGACTAAGAGACATCTAGCTTCTGCTGAACATGGAGGGTTACAGACGCATCGGCATGACTACATAAGCGGAGTCGTCGTTATCCGATTCCTGTACCAGCGCGCTGCTGTTGGAATCAGACAGAATCAAACGAACTTGCTCGGTAGTCATTACGCCCAGCACGTCGAGCAAGTAGCTGACGTTGAAACCGATCTCCAGCGAGGCGCCGTTATAGTCGACGCTGATTTCTTCTTCCGCTTCTTCCTGCTCAGGGTTGTTCGCCTGGATTTTCAGCTGACCGCTGGCCAGTTGCAGGCGAATACCGCGGTACTTCTCGTTGGACAGAATTGCCGTGCGGCTGAACGCTTCACGCAATGCCTGGCGATCGCCCAATACAAGCTTGTCGCCACCTTTAGGCAGAACACGCTCGTAGTCCGGGAACTTGCCATCAACCAGCTTGGAGGTGAAAGTGAACTCACCAGTGGTTGCACGAATGTGATGCTGACCCAGGACGATACTAACGATGCCATCCTGCTCAGTCAGCAGGCGCGCCATTTCCAGAATACCTTTGCGCGGCACGATGACCTGATGACGGTCAGCTTGTTCGATATCGGCAGTCATCGAGCACATCGCCAAACGGTGACCGTCGGTAGCGACAGCACGAAGAATACCGGCGCTGACTTCAAGCAACATGCCGTTGAGGTAATAACGAACGTCTTGCTGAGCCATAGCAAAGCTGGTGCGTTCGATCAAACGGCGCAGTTTGCTTTGTACCAGGTTAAAGGTCAGCGAGCCTGGACCTTCTTCAACAGTAGGGAAATCATTGGCTGGCAATGTCGACAGAGTGAAGCGACTGCGACCGGCCTTGACGACCAGCTTTGCATCATCGACTTTGATGTCGATCAGCACATCGTTAGGCAAGCTTTTGCAGATATCCATCAGCTTGCGGGCAGGAACAGTGATTTCGCCTGGCTCGGCAGGTTCTTCCAGCTGAACACGGCCGACGAGCTCGACCTCAAGGTCTGTACCGGTCAACGAGAGCTGCTGCCCTTCGACAACCAGCAGCACGTTGGATAGCACCGGCAGGGTCTGGCGGCGTTCAACAACGCCGGCGACCAATTGCAGGGGTTTCAACAAGGCTTCGCGTTGAATGGTGAAATGCATGGTCTAGTCCCTTGCCTTAATAAGCTGCGCTGATGTCATCAAGTGGTCAGTGTACGCAGCAGGTTCTTGTAGTCCTCGCGGATATCCGCGTCGGATTCCTTCAATTCATTAATCTTGCGGCAGGCGTGCAGCACAGTAGTGTGGTCTCGCCCGCCAAACACATCGCCAATTTCCGGCAGACTGTGGTTAGTCAGTTCCTTCGATAATGCCATCGCCACCTGACGCGGCCGGGCTACAGATCGGGAACGACGCTTGGACAACAGGTCGGAAATCTTGATCTTGTAATACTCGGCGACAGTGCGCTGGATGTTATCCACACTCACCAGCTTGTCCTGCAGTGCCAACAGGTCCTTCAACGACTCGCGAATCAGCTCGATAGTGATATCACGGCCCATGAAGTGCGAGTGAGCGATAACACGCTTGAGCGCACCTTCAAGTTCGCGAACGTTTGAGCGGATACGCTGTGCGATGAAGAACGCAGCGTCGTGAGGCAGATCAACTTTCGCCTGATCCGCTTTCTTCATCAGAATCGCGACACGGGTTTCCAGCTCAGGTGGCTCAACAGCCACTGTCAGACCCCAGCCGAATCGCGACTTCAGACGCTCTTCAAGTCCCTCAATCTCTTTCGGATAACGGTCGCTTGTCAGAATGACCTGCTGACCGCCTTCGAGCAGAGCATTGAAGGTGTGGAAAAACTCTTCCTGAGAACGCTCTTTACGCGCAAAGAACTGAATGTCATCGATCAGCAACGCGTCCACAGAACGATAAAAACGCTTGAACTCGTTGATCGCATTCAACTGCAGCGCTTTGACCATGTCTGCCACGAAACGCTCCGAATGCAGGTACACGACCTTGGCGTTCGGGTTTTTCTTGAGAAGATGGTTACCCACAGCGTGCATCAAGTGAGTTTTACCCAAACCCACACCACCATAAAGGAAGAGCGGGTTGTAGCCATGCTTGGGGTTATCCGCCACTTGCCAGGCCGCGGCACGCGCCAGTTGGTTGGACTTACCCTCCACGAAATTCTCGAAAGTAAACGTACGATTCAGGTAGCTGGTGTGTTTAAGCGCACCTTCTACCTGGACCGTACGCTGCTCGGCACGAGCAGGTGCTTGTTGAGAAATCGCACCAGCCATCGGATCGAAGCTGTCTCGAGAGGGTTCGTCGTTAACCTGTAATGATTGTACGGGCGCAGGAGTAGTCACTTGAGCAGGTGCAGGCGCCTGATTCACAGGCTGGCTGGCCGCCATTGCTTGCGAAGCCGCCGCAGCCAATGGCGCATTCGGTGCCGCACGAGGAGCGGAGCTGCGCTTGCTGCCTATTAATAAGGAAAGCGCAGGTGCCAGCCCTTGACCGTGCTCACCGAGCAGTTCAAGCAAACGGCTCAAATACTTTTCGTTGACCCAATCGAGAACGAAACGGTTTGGTGCATAGACACGCAACTCGTCGCCTTCGGCTTCAACCTGTAGCGGACGGATCCAGGTGTTGAATTGCTGGGCAGGCAGCTCATCGCGCAAAAGCTCTACGCATTGCTGCCAAAGTTCCAATGACACGGACATCCCCTAGGTTAAAAGCCGGTGAGGCAAAAACAGCCGACATTGTACCGACCGCGGCGGTACTTATCCACATGTAGGTGGCCTGCTGGCCGGGATAAATCCGGATTTTACTTCCAATCGAGCCGACCAGTGGCATGTGCATAAGGTCTGTGGATAACCATCCTTCAGCTCATTGCATAACCCAGGCTTAAAATCTGTGGATAAGCGCCCTGTGGATAAAAAGCTATTCCACACACAGGTTTTCCGACAGTGCAGCACAGGCAGAGCACGGCTTCTCGACAGTGTTGTCATTCTCTGTACACGTTGATTATAAAGGTCTAAGCCTAGTTATCCACAGACGATGGCTTACGTTACTTTAATAAGCTCTATAAAGAAGCTTTAAATACTTCTCTTCTTTTATTTCTATATCTGGGTGCGGAACATAACCAGGCTTTCAGGTGAAAGTGATCAAAAAGCCGTTACATAACTAAATGAAGGAAACGTTGGTTGGAAATTGACCTAGAGGCTTGCTTTCTCTAGAATCCCCGGTCTCTTAAAACGGGGGCCATTCCGGCCCGTTGTGGACGAACCAGGTAACACGCCATGAAACGTACTTTCCAACCAAGCACTATCAAACGCGCTCGCACTCACGGCTTCCGTGCCCGCATGGCCACCAAGAACGGCCGTGCCGTCCTGTCGCGTCGCCGCGCCAAAGGTCGTGCGCGTCTGGCAGTTTGATAATCCGGCACTGGAGGTGAGTCAGGACTTCAGTCGGGAAAAGCGTTTGCTTACCCCCCGGCATTTCAAGGCAGTCTTTGACTCCCCTACCGGCAAGGTTCCGGGGAAAAATCTCCTGCTCCTTGCGCGCAACAACGACCTTGATCATCCCCGCCTGGGGCTGGTTATCGGTAAAAAGAGCGTCAAACTCTCCGTTGAGCGCAACCGTTTGAAACGCCTGATGCGCGAATCATTTCGCCACCACCAAGACAATTTGGTCGGCTGGGATATCGTGATTGTCGCGCGTAAAGGCTTGGGTGACGTAGAAAGCCCCGAACTGATTCAGCATTTTGGCAAGCTATGGAAGCGCCTGGCACGCAGTCGGCCGGTTCCAGAAGCAAAAACCGAAACTGCAGGGGTAGATAGTACCGATGCGTAAACTGGCACTCGTTCCGATCCAGTTCTATCGCTATGCCATTAGCCCGCTGATGGCCAGCCACTGTCGTTTCTACCCCAGTTGCTCCTGCTACGCGTATGAAGCCATTGAAAATCATGGCCTTCTGCGCGGTGGCTGGCTGACCTTTCGTCGATTAGGTCGCTGTCATCCGTGGAATCCCGGTGGTTATGACCCGGTTCCGCCTGTCCCTACCTCCCGTTCTTCTTCGATGGCCGAGTAATCATGGATATTAAACGCACGATCCTGATCGTCGCCCTGGCAATCGTGACCTATGTCGGGGTTCTGAAATGGAACCAAGACTACGGCCAAGCCGCCTTGCCGACTCAGAATGTTGCTGCCAGCACACCTGCACCGGGCATTCCGGACACCGCTACTGGTGCTCAAACGTCTCCAAGTGCAGATGTTCCTAGTGCCAATGGCGAAGCTGCTGCTCCTCTGGAAGCTCCGACAGTTGCCAGCAAAGACCTCATTCAGGTCAAAACCGATGTGCTTAACCTGGCAATCGATCCGGTCGGCGGCGACGTCGTTCAACTGCGACTGCCACTGTATCCGCGTCGTCAGGACCATCCTGAAGTTCCGTTCCAGTTGTTTGACAACGGTGGCGAACGTACTTTTCTGGCTCAAAGTGGCCTGACCGGTACCAATGGTCTCGATGCTCGTTCAGCAGGTCGCCCGGTTTACTCGTCCGCACAGAAGAGCTACCAACTGGCCGATGGCCAGGAAAATCTGGTTGTAGATCTGAAGTTCACCGACAACGGTGTCAACTACATCAAGCGCTTTACGTTCAAGCGCGGCCTGTACGATCTGGTTGTCAGCTATGAAATCGATAACCAGAGCGCTCAGCCTTGGTCGGGTAACCTGTTTGCCCAGCTGAAACGTGACGGCAGCGATGATCCATCCTCCACAACTGCTACTGGTACCGCGACCTATCTGGGTGCCGCGTTGTGGACAGCCGCCGAGCCTTACAAAAAAGTGTCGATGAAAGATATCGACAAGGCTCAGCTCAAGGAAACCGTTCAAGGTGGTTGGGTTGCATGGCTGCAGCACTACTTCGTAACGGCGTGGATCCCGAGCAAAGACACTGCCAACGCAGTTCAGACTCGTAAAGACAGCCAAGGCAACTACATCATCGGCTTCACCGGCCCGGCTGTAACAGTCGCACCGGGTAGCAAAGGTGAGTTGAGTGCCACGTTGTATGCGGGTCCGAAGAGCCAGGCGGTACTGAAAGAGTTATCCCCAGGTCTGGAATTGACCGTTGACTACGGGATTCTGTGGTTCATTGCCCAACCAATCTTCTGGTTGCTGCAGCACATTCACGCGATTGTGGGTAACTGGGGCTGGTCGATCATCTTCCTGACCATGCTGATCAAGGGTTTGTTCTTCCCATTGTCGGCAGCCAGCTACAAATCCATGGCTCGCATGCGCGCTGTAGCACCGAAACTCGCGATCCTGAAAGAGCAGCATGGCGACGATCGGCAGAAAATGTCGCAAGCGATGATGGAGCTGTACAAGAAAGAGAAGATCAACCCACTGGGTGGATGCTTGCCGATTCTTGTGCAAATGCCTGTATTCCTGTCGCTGTACTGGGTACTGCTTGAAAGCGTTGAAATGCGCCAAGCACCATGGATCCTGTGGATAACAGACCTGTCGATCAAAGACCCGTTCTTTATTCTGCCGATCATCATGGGCGCTACCATGTTCATCCAGCAGCGCTTGAACCCGACTCCGCCGGATCCGATGCAGGCCAAGGTCATGAAAATGATGCCGATCATCTTCACGTTCTTCTTCCTGTGGTTCCCTGCTGGTCTGGTTCTGTACTGGGTTGTGAACAACACCCTGTCGATCGCTCAACAGGCATACATCACTCGCAAGATCGAAGCGGCGACCAAAAAAGCCGAAGCTTGATCTAACCTGTGAATAAGTTTGACAAGGCGCCCCCTAGTGGGGCGTTTTGCTATCCGCTATTTGTCCTGGAGCCGGACCATGAATACCCCACGTGAAACCATTGCAGCCATCGCCACCGCCCAAGGCCGCGGCGGGGTAGGCATCGTGCGTATTTCCGGACCTCTTGCCGCCAAGGCCGCCTCAGCTATCACAGGCAGAACCCTGAAACCGCGATTTGCGCACTACGGTGCGTTTGAAGATGGCGCCGGGCACGTTATTGATGAGGGGATTGCGCTTTATTTTCCGGGCCCTAATTCGTTCACAGGCGAAGACGTGCTCGAGCTCCAAGGGCACGGTGGTCCCATTGTTCTGGATATGCTGCTGCAGCGCTGTCTCGAATTGGGTAGCCGTCTGGCCAGACCCGGCGAATTCAGCGAACGCGCTTTCCTTAATGACAAGCTGGATCTGGCACAGGCCGAAGCCATCGCTGATCTGATTGAGGCCAGTTCCGCACAGGCTGCACGCAATGCATTGCGTTCATTACAGGGGGCGTTTTCGCGCCGTGTGGATAACTTGACTGAGAAACTGATCAGCTTGCGTATCTATGTCGAAGCCGCGATCGACTTCCCCGAGGAGGAAATTGATTTCCTGGCTGACGGTCACGTGCTGTCCATGCTCGATGCGGTACGCGATGAGTTATCCACAGTGATGCGTGAGGCAGGGCAAGGTGCCCTGTTACGGGATGGCATGACCGTAGTGATTGCCGGACGTCCTAACGCGGGTAAGTCCAGCCTGCTGAACGCGCTGGCTGGTAAAGAAGCAGCCATCGTTACAGAAATTGCGGGCACCACCCGGGATATTCTTCGTGAACATATCCACATTGATGGCATGCCCCTGCACGTCGTCGATACAGCAGGGCTGCGCGATACTGAAGATCAGGTCGAGAAGATTGGAGTACAGCGTGCGCTGAAGGCTATCGGCGAAGCTGATCGCGTGCTGCTGGTGGTGGACGCGACTGCACCTGAGGCACTCGATCCCTTTTCGCTATGGCCAGAGTTTCTGGAGCAGAGGCCGGATCCAGCCAAAGTCACCTTGATCCGTAACAAGGCGGATCTGAGTGGAGACACCATCCAACTGCAGACCAGTGCTGATGGCCACGTCACCATCAGTTTAAGTGCCAAATCTGCCGGTGAAGGCCTGGATTTGTTGCGCGAGCATCTCAAAGGCTGCATGGGCTATGAGCAAACCTCGGAAAGCAGCTTCAGCGCTCGCCGACGTCACCTGGAAGCATTGCGCCATGCAGGTGACTCGCTTGAGCACGGCAGGGCCCAGCTAACATTGGCAGGAGCAGGTGAGTTGTTGGCAGAAGATCTACGCCAGGCTCAACAGTCTCTGGCGGAAATTACCGGCGCATTCAGTTCGGATGATCTGCTTGGAAGGATCTTCTCCAGCTTCTGCATCGGAAAATAGATAGGGATCGTTGGCCACTGGGGATAACTCGACAGTGGCCAACTTATCCACAACCCTACCAGTTATAGCTGACGGTTCCCAACAGCGTCCGGCTGTCTCCCCAGTAACAGCGCCCCGCATCGTTGCATCCCGACACGTATTCCTTATCGAAGAGATTCTTGGCGTTTACGTCCACTGACCAATTCTTGTCTATCTGGTAGCCAATATTGGCGTCTACCAATGTCACGTCGCCGGCATCGAGTTTTCCGTACAGCGTCGTCGGGGTGTAGGAGAAGGTGCTGTCGAAATAACGGATGCCTGTACCCACATGCAGCCCGTTCAGATAGCCGTTCAGGAAACGGTATTTAGCCCAGGCTGATGCCTGATTGCGCGGAACGCCTGTGATCTGGTGCCCTTCAATGAGTGAACCTGGGGCATCTTTGGTCACTTTCGCGTCGGTGTAAGAATAGGATGCGGTTATATTCAGGTTTTGGCTGATATCACTGTTTATCTCAAGCTCAACGCCTTTGGAGCGACTTTCCCCAACCTGTCGGTAACTGGCACTGGCCGTATCGAAGTAGGTATCGTCCTTCTTGCGCAGATCGTAGACGGAAGCCGTAAGGGAGGTGTTCCAACCGCGAGGCTCGTATTTCAAACCCACTTCATACTGGCTACTGGTAATTGGGTCCAGCGGAGCACCGCCGTTGGATATCTGTTGCACCGGAACAAAGGCAGTCGAGTAGCTGACATACGGCGTCAGGCCGTTGTCGAACTGGTACATGATCCCGCCTTGGTAAGTAAACTTCTTATCGCTGGCGCTAAGGTCGCCAGCCGGGGCCAACTTGTTGCGGAAGTCACTGTCGACCCAATCCTGACGGCCACCCAACAAGAAGATCCATTGGTCGTATTTGCTCTGGATCTGCCCGTAAACCCCCTGCATCTGCTGTTCAAGAAGCGTGTTCTGTACAGGAATGGATGTCACTGGATCCCCCGCGTAAATGGGATCATAGATGTTGATGCGGCCCGCGAAGCCGGCATCCCAGTCCTGGCTGAATGATGTTCGGTCAACACTCACACCAAACAGGACCGTGTTCTCCAGACCACCGGTGTTGAATTTACCTTCCAACTGGTTATCCAGTGAGTAAACCATTGATTTGTTATAGCGATCATAGGCCATGACATTCAGCTGGGTACCGAACCCGGCGCTGTCGAGACTCCCCGGCCAGGTTTCATGCCGGGTGATGCGCGACTGCATATATCGCGAGTTCTGCCGGAATTGCCAGTCATCGTTGAAGCTGTGGCTGAACTCATAGCCAGCACTCCACATTTCACGTTCGAAAGTGTTCCAGTCTGGAACGCCGAGCATTGTGTCCTTGTCCAGCTTGCCATTCGGGTTGCGCAACAACGTGCCAGCAGCTGGCAACCCTAACTCCATATTGGTGTGGTCTTTCTGATAGCTGCTCAGCAGAGTCAGGCTGTTGTAATCATCGAAATTCAACGTCACCGAAGGTGCGATGTAGAGTCGATCATCGGGTACGTGATCTGTCTGTGTGTCAGCGTTACGCCCGAGCATGACTACTCGCCCCAGAACATTACCGCTTTCATTCAAAGGACCAGAGATATCTACACCTAGTTGCCGACGGTTGTTGGAGCCGTAGCTGAGTTGGACCTCGCCCTGGGAGTTTTCGGTCGGGCGTTTGCTGACAAGATTGACCAGACCGCCCGGCGCATTTTCGCCGTAGAGAATCGACGATGGCCCGCGGAATATCTCGACTCGTTCAAGTCCGTAGGGCTCAGTGGTGGTGTCATAGCGATTGCCCTGCACACGCAACCCGTCACGCATCAACCCATAGCCGTAGTCAGTGGCATTGAAACCTCGGATGAAGAACAGGTCGCCCGCCAGGTTGTCGCCCGCAGCGAAAGGCGGCGCAAAAATACCCGGCACATAACCTAACGCCTCTGTGAGGGTTTGGGTTTTCTGATCCTTCATGCGTTGCGCAGTGACGACCGAAACCGAGCGCGGCGTTTCTGCAAGCGGTGTGCTGGTTTTAGTCCCCACCCGACTGTTTTCAGCCTTGTAGCCACGATCCGGTAACTCGAAACCACCGGATTGGGTACTGTCTATATTCGTCGGTGATAAAACAATCGACCCATCCTCAGGCATGGATTGCAGGACATAGCTGCCAGGAGATTGCGCGACGACCTGCAGCTTCGCTCCCTGCAGCAGTGCTGAGAAACCTTGTTCTATTGAGTAGTTGCCGCGCAGACCCGGACTCGTGCGGCCGACTGTCTGCTCCGGAGAGAATGAAAGGATCACATGGGAAGCCGACGCGAACTGATTCAATGCGCTATCAAGTGGCCCCGCGGCGATGTTGTAGTTCTGAACAGCAACGGCAGCCATGACGCTGGTGGTTGTCACTGCGCACCCAATGCCACTGGCCGCCAGCAGCAAGCTATAGCTGATGCATTGTCGAGAAAGGTGCTGCCGGGCATGGAGCGGAAGAGGTGGGAAGCGCATTTTTATTAAAGACCCCGAGGTGATGAATTCGCATTTACCTGTAGGGCCGTGCCTGAACTAAAAAAGATAACCCTCGCCGAGAAATTTTTTCAGCGTCAGACGATACGCTTCACAGACACCCAATAACGGGTGAAGTAACTCACACGAATCGGCAGCGTCGCTTGTAGATTGGCCAAGACTGCCTCTGTAGCATCCACACGAAATGCACCAGACACCCGCAAGCTGGCTGCCTGTTCATCGCACTGCATTACCCCAGGGCGATATCGAGCCAATTCCTTGATGACATCCCCCAGCCGCGCATCCAGAACAACTAGCTGACCATCGAGCCACGCCGTCTCGGCCTGTGGATAAATACGGGTTGGGCCAACCCCTTCAGTGTAGAAATCCACCCCCTGACCCACTGTTAACAGGCTCGGTGAGGTTAATGAACGGGCAGGATGAATGCTGACGCGATCCTCCAGCACCCCGACTCGAGTGCCATATTCCATTTGCCTGACAACGAATCGAGTACCAAGAGCCTGCACTCTTCCGTCTCGAGTTTCGACATAGAACGGCCGGGTATCCCCTCGCTTGCCGGTACGAATCAGAATCTCACCGTCACGCAAACGAATCAGCCGCTGCTGGCTATCAAATGCCACGTCTATTGCGGTATCCGTGTTCAGCTCGACTTGAGTACCTTCCGCCAGTTCTACATGTCGACGCTGACCCACCGGCGTGCGGTAGTCTGCCCACATATTCTTCAGCGCAGTGTGCTGTTGAATATTCCAGCCTACATAGCCGGTGCCTGCCAAAGCCAGCATTAACTTGAGCACCTGCCGACGTCGCTGAGGGGCCGATAAAACGCGGCGGGTCAGGTCAGGAGACAAGCCGCCAAGGCCTCGTTGCAGTTGTTCCATTCGTTCCCAGGCAACCCTGTGGGCGGGGTCGCTTTCAAGCCAGCGACGCCAGGCTGTCTGGTCTTGCTGAGTCAAAGGCTCACTCTGAAAGTGCACATACCAACTGGCGGCAGCCTCGAATACCGTGCGGTCGGGCGCAGGACTCACGACATCTGCGCCATGAGCATCGTGCATTCAGTAAGCGCGCGGATCATGTGCTTTTTCACAGTCGTCAGGGACACCTTTAACTGAGTCGCTATCTGTTGATAAGTCAGCCCGTCGATCTGCGAAAGAACAAAAATGTGCTTGGTGCGGGCCCCAAGGTCACTCAACGCTTTATCCACAGCCATCAGGGTTTCGATGATCAACGCCTTGTCTTCTTCACTGATCACCGTCGTTTCCGGCCTGTCAGCCAATGTCTGCAGGTAAGCCTGTTCAATCGTCCTGCGCCGGTAACGATCAATCACCAGACCGCGAGCCACCGTAGCCAGGTAATCACGTGGCTCACGTATAGGCGCGGCATTGGAAGAACCAAGAATACGAACGAAGGTGTCCTGGGCTACATCGGCGGCATCGCACGCGTTGTTCAGTCTGGCTTTGAGCCAGGCGTTCAACCACGAGTGATGCTCCTCATATATGCACTGCACGGCGACCGCATGGGAGTAGGAGGGCATGGCGACAAGGTACGTTAATGATAATAGCTATTATTAGCTTTTGTCGGGGGAACTCACAATAGCTGTGTTTTAACCATTTCAGTCATGGCTTGAGGCCTAGTTTTTTCACTCGACAATGCCTTGGCTCGATTACATCGCTCACCAGCCCATCAATAAATGTGGTTGCCCACCATGGATTGGCGCAAATTTCGTACATTAAGCTCTGTGGATAACAGCCGTTAAGGTCGGTTGATAACAGGGGTCGAAATCTGAGCATAACCCCCTCAGTGGACAAGTATGGTTTTAATCCACAGGCTAAAGCCGGTTATCCAGAACCCTCCCGAGCACATGAACACAGACTTTTGATTCTCTGTACATATTGAAATACGTGGCCTGCATAAATCTATCCACAGAAAATAGCCTCTGTATAAATAGCATTTAAAATAAGGTTTTATAAATCTTCTTTCTTTTTAATTTCTTTATCTCGGACTTTTCCACAGCTGGTTAATTTTTGTGCAACGGGTTCCTTTCAGGGGGGGTAAGTCCCTATACTTGTCAGCTATCCCAATTTCCCATCTAGAACAGGCACGAGGTGCGTGGTGGATTTCCCTTCCCGTTTTGAAGTGATCGTCATCGGTGGCGGTCATGCCGGTACCGAGGCCGCACTGGCGTCGGCACGTATGGGTGTAAAAACCCTTTTGCTGACCCACAACGTGGAAACGCTGGGTCAGATGAGCTGCAACCCTGCTATTGGCGGGATTGGTAAAAGCCATCTGGTCAAGGAAATCGACGCGTTGGGCGGCGCTATGGCTATGGCCACGGACAAAGGTGGTATCCAGTTCCGCGTGCTGAACAGCCGCAAAGGCCCTGCAGTCCGGGCAACTCGTGCACAGGCAGATCGTGTTCTGTACAAAGCGGCAATTCGCGAAACCATCGAAAATCAGCCGAACCTGTGGGTATTCCAACAAGCCTGTGATGACTTGATCGTTGAGCAGGACGAGGTACGCGGTGTTGTGACCCAAATGGGTCTGCGTTTCATGGCCGATTCGGTTGTGCTGACGACCGGCACCTTCCTGGGTGGACTTATCCACATCGGGATGCAGAACTACTCCGGTGGTCGCGCAGGTGATCCGCCTTCAATCTCGCTGGCACATCGTTTACGTGAGTTACCGTTACGAGTGGGTCGCCTGAAAACCGGTACTCCTCCGCGTATCGATGGTCGTTCGGTCGATTTCTCGGTCATGACAGAACAGCCGGGTGATACACCGATTCCGGTCATGTCGTTCATGGGCTCCAAGGAACAACATCCACAGCAGGTCAGTTGCTGGATTACCCACACAAACGCCCGAACTCACGAAATCATTGCGGCTAACCTTGATCGCTCACCTATGTATTCAGGTGTTATCGAAGGTGTTGGCCCACGTTACTGCCCTTCGATCGAAGACAAGATTCATCGGTTTGCCGACAAGGAAAGCCATCAGGTCTTCATCGAACCCGAAGGCCTGACGACGCATGAGCTCTATCCGAACGGCATTTCGACTTCGTTGCCGTTTGACGTGCAATTGCAGATCGTCCGGTCGATTCGCGGTATGGAAAATGCTCACATCGTGCGTCCTGGCTATGCCATCGAATATGATTACTTCGATCCACGCGATCTGAAGTACAGCCTCGAAACCAAGGTCATCGCGGGTCTGTTTTTCGCAGGGCAAATCAACGGCACCACCGGTTACGAAGAAGCCGGTGCTCAAGGTTTGCTCGCTGGAACCAACGCGGCATTGCGTGCGCAGGGCAAGGAAAGCTGGTGTCCACGTCGCGATGAAGCGTACATCGGCGTGCTTGTGGATGATTTGATTACTCTGGGTACCCAAGAGCCGTACCGGATGTTCACTTCCCGTGCGGAGTACCGCTTGATTCTGCGTGAAGACAACGCCGATTTGCGTCTCACCGAGAAAGGTCGCGAGCTGGGTCTGGTCGATGATCAACGCTGGGCTGCTTTCTGCACCAAGCGTGAAAACATCGAACTGGAAGAGCAGCGCCTGAAAAGCACCTGGGTCCGTCCTGGGACCGAGCAAGGCGATGCGATTGCCAGCCATTTCGGTACACCTTTGACTCATGAATACAACTTGCTCAACCTGCTGACCCGTCCAGAAATCGACTATACAAGTCTGGTTTCCCTCACGGGTCATGGCAGCCCTGATCCGCAAGTGGCTGAACAGGTCGAGATCAAGGCTAAATACGCGGGCTACATTGACCGCCAGCAAGACGAAATCGCCCGACTGCGTGCGAGTGAAGATACGAAGTTGCCTGAAGATATCGATTACACGACCATTTCCGGGCTCTCGAAAGAAATTCAGAGCAAGCTGGGGATAACTCGTCCTGAGACACTGGGACAGGCGTCGCGAATCCCCGGCGTCACGCCTGCGGCAATTTCCCTGTTGATGATTCACCTGAAAAAACGCGGCGCGGGCCGTCAGTTGGAGCAAAGCGCTTGAGTTCTATGGTTACCCCGCAACACGCCGAAGAGTTATCCCGTGGCGCGCAGGAACTGGGTGTACCACTCAGTGAAAGCCAGCACTCGCAACTGCTGGCTTATCTGGCTCTGCTGATCAAATGGAACAAGGCTTACAACCTGACGGCTGTGCGTAACCCGGACGAAATGGTTTCACGGCACCTGCTCGACAGCTTGAGTGTTGTACCTTTCGTTGACGGTGAGCGTTGGCTGGATGTGGGAAGTGGCGGGGGGATGCCTGGTATTCCCCTGGCCATCATGTTCCCGGACATGAAAGTTTCGCTTCTGGACAGCAATGGCAAGAAAACGCGCTTTCAGACTCAGGTCAAACTTGAGCTCAAGCTGGATAACGTAGAAGTTATCCACAGCCGCGCAGAGTCCTTTCATCCGGAGCTTCCGTTCACCGGGATTGTTTCCCGTGCGTTCAGCAGTCTGGAAGACTTTACTGGGTGGACTCGCCATATGGGCGATACCAATACGCGATGGCTGGCAATGAAGGGCCTGCATCCGACCGATGAACTGGTAGCATTGCCCGCAGATTTTCATGTGGATAGCGCACAAGCCTTGACCGTACCCGGTTGCCAAGGCCAACGTCATCTGCTGATACTGCGCCGCACGGCATGACTGGGAACACAAGCACGCATGGCTAAGGTATTCGCGATTGCGAACCAAAAAGGTGGTGTGGGTAAAACCACCACCTGTATCAACCTCGCAGCATCGCTGGTCGCCACCAAGCGACGCGTACTGCTGATCGATCTGGATCCGCAAGGTAATGCCACGATGGGCAGTGGTGTGGATAAACACGCCCTTGAGCATTCGGTGTATGACCTGCTCATTGGTGAGTGCGATCTGAACCAGGCGATCCAGTTCTCCGAGCATGGCGGTTATCAATTGCTGCCTGCCAACCGCGACCTCACTGCAGCTGAAGTGAATCTTCTGGAAATGCAGATGAAGGAAAGCCGTCTGCGCAATGCGCTGGCGCCTATCCGCGAAAACTACGATTACATTTTGATTGATTGCCCGCCGTCCTTGTCGATGCTGACATTGAACGCGCTGGTTGCTGCTGATGGGGTAATTATCCCCATGCAATGTGAATACTTTGCTCTGGAAGGTCTTAGCGACCTTGTGGATAACATCAAACGCATCGGTGAATTGCTCAATCCTGCGCTGAAAATCGAGGGGTTGCTGCGCACCATGTATGACCCGCGGTTGAGCCTGATCAACGACGTGTCTGCGCAACTCAAAGAGCATTTCGGCGAACAGCTGTACGACACTGTAATCCCGCGCAACATCCGTCTGGCCGAGGCACCGAGTTTCGGGATGCCCGTTCTGGCCTATGACAAGAGTTCGCGCGGTGCACTGGCCTACCTTGCTTTGGCAGGGGAAATGGTTCGTCGTCAACGGCGCGGTTCGCGCACAGCTCAGCCAACTTAAGGAAACCCCATGGCCGTCAAGAAAAGAGGTCTCGGACGTGGGCTGGACGCACTTCTGAGCAGTCCAACCGTCAGCTCCCTCGAAGAACAAGCCGTGAAGGCCGATCAGCGTGAACTGCAGCACATTCCGCTGGACCTGATTCAGCGCGGCAAGTATCAGCCGCGTCGCGACATGGATCCTCAGGCGCTTGAAGAGCTCGCTCAATCGATCAAGGCCCAGGGCGTAATGCAGCCGATTGTGGTGCGTCCAATTGGTGAAAACCGCTTTGAAATCATCGCAGGTGAGCGCCGTTGGCGTGCAAGCCAGCAGGCCTCCATGGAAACCATCCCGGCGATGGTGCGTGATGTGCCGGATGAAACCGCTATAGCGATGGCGCTGATCGAGAACATTCAACGCGAAGACCTCAATCCCATTGAGGAGGCGGTCGCTTTACAGCGTCTTCAGCATGAGTTCCAGCTCACTCAGCAACAAGTTGCCGATGCTGTCGGCAAATCGCGGGTGAGTGTTGCCAACCTGCTGCGCCTGATCGCGCTGCCGGATGTGATCAAAACCATGCTTTCCCACGGCGACCTGGAAATGGGTCACGCTCGTGCATTACTCGGTCTGCCGGAAGATCGGCAGGTTGAAGGGGCGCGACATGTTGTCGCACGAGGCCTGACGGTTCGCCAGACAGAAGCGCTTGTGCGTCAATGGTTGAGTGGAAAACCTGCTGCCGCCGAGCCAGTGAAGACCGATCCGGATATCAGCCGCCTTGAACAGCGTCTGGCCGAGCGGCTGGGCTCTGCGGTGCAAATTCGTCATGGGCAGAAGGGTAAAGGGCAGTTGGTGATCCGGTATAACTCACTGGATGAGCTGCAAGGGGTGCTCGCCCACATCCGCTGAAACAATTGCACTGTAGCGTGTGATCGGAAATCACTACCTGAAGGTTGAATAGGGGCTGAACCGCCCCTATACTCTGCGCGCATTTTGTCGGCACAAATTATGCCAAGTTATTGATTTTGGCGGCCGACGCACGAGGAGCAGGAGTGATGGAAACACGCATGCCAAACCGCTTGCCGTTCCATCGACTGGCGGTTTTCCCGGTACTGCTGGCTCAATTTATAGTCCTGCTGCTGTCAGCCTTGGCGCTGTGGCAGTGGCATGGAGTCGTAGCAGGATATTCAGGGCTGTGCGGAGGCCTGATAGCCTGGCTGCCCAATTTGTACTTTGCTCATAAGGCTTTCCGGTTTTCCGGGGCTAGAGCAGCGCAAGCCATTGTCCGGTCATTCTATGCCGGCGAGGCGGGCAAACTGATTTTTACGGCAGTGCTTTTTGCATTGACCTTTGCAGGTGTGAAGCCATTGGCGCCGATTGCTGTATTCGGCGTGTTCATGTTGATCCAGGTGGTCAATTGGTTCGCTCCCCTGCTGATGAGAACAAGACTTTCGAGACCTTAGGGCGTTTGAGGCACACATGGCAGAGCAAACAGCTTCGGGCTATATCCAGCACCACTTGCAGAACCTGACCTTCGGTCAGCTACCAGATGGCGGCTGGGGTTTCGCCCACACCGCGGCAGAAGCGAAGGAAATGGGCTTTTGGGCTTTCCACGTCGATACTCTCGGCTGGTCTGTTGCCTTGGGTCTGATTTTCGTCCTGATTTTCCGTATGGCGGCCAAGAAGGCGACTTCCGGTCAACCAGGCGCGCTGCAAAACTTTGTTGAAGTGCTGGTCGACTTCGTCGACGGCAGCGTGAAAGACAGCTTCCATGGCCGTAGCCCGGTGATTGCACCGCTGGCGCTGACCATTTTCGTCTGGGTGTTCCTGATGAACGCCGTCGACCTGGTTCCTGTTGACTGGATTCCTCAGTTGGCGATCCTGATTTCGGGCGATTCGCACATTCCTTTCCGCGCTGTTTCGACCACTGACCCTAACGCCACTCTGGGCATGGCTCTGTCGGTCTTCGCGCTGATCATTTTCTACAGCATCAAGGTCAAGGGTATCGGCGGTTTCATCGGCGAACTGACCCTGCACCCATTCGGCAGCAAGAACATTTTTGTTCAGGCGCTGTTGATTCCGGTGAACTTCCTGCTTGAATTCGTGACTCTGATCGCCAAACCGATCTCGTTGGCACTGCGTCTGTTCGGCAACATGTATGCGGGCGAACTGGTGTTCATCCTGATCGCCGTCATGTTCGGCAGCGGCCTGCTCTGGCTCAGCGGCCTGGGTGTGGTTCTGCAATGGGCGTGGGCTGTATTCCACATCCTGATCATCACCTTGCAGGCATTCATCTTCATGATGCTGACCATCGTGTACCTGTCGATGGCTCACGAAGATAACCATTAAGACTCGCCTGGCGCGTCTGGATGTACCTCTCGCTCCGGCGAGAGGAGGCCGCAAGCGGGTAACCGCAAGGGCTGATGTAAAACGATTTGTTTTACCGCTTTAATCTAAGAAAACCTAACCAATACGACGTAAAAGTCGGGAGGAAAGATGGAAACTGTAGTTGGTCTAACCGCTATCGCTGTTGCACTGTTGATCGGCCTGGGCGCACTGGGTACTGCAATCGGCTTCGGCCTGTTGGGCGGCAAATTCCTGGAAGGCGCTGCTCGCCAACCAGAAATGGTTCCAATGCTGCAGGTTAAAATGTTCATCGTTGCCGGTCTGCTCGACGCCGTAACCATGATCGGTGTTGGTATCGCTCTGTTCTTCACCTTTGCGAACCCCTTCGTTGGTCAACTCGCTGGCTAATCTCTCGATTCTTCGAGGTGATTGGTGTGATGGACAACGAACGAGCGAGGTGTTGGCGTGAACATTAATGCAACCCTGATTGGCCAGTCCGTTGCGTTCTTCATTTTTGTGCTGTTCTGCATGAAGTACGTTTGGCCTCCGGTCATTACGGCTTTGCACGAACGTCAGAAGAAGATCGCGGATGGACTGGACGCTGCCAGCCGAGCAGCTCGCGACCTGGAGTTGGCCCAAGAGAAAGTGGGTCATCAACTGCGCGAAGCTAAAGCTCAGGCAGCCGAAATCATTGAGCAAGCCAAGAAACGCGGTACTCAGATTGTCGACGAAGCCCGTGAACAGGCCCGTGTCGAAGCTGACCGTGTGAAGGCTCAGGCTCAGGCCGAGATCGAGCAGGAACTGAACGGTGTCAAAGACGCGCTGCGCGCCCAATTGGGTAGCCTGGCAGTTGGCGGTGCTGAGAAGATCCTGGGTGCCACAATCGATCAAAACGCGCACGCGGAGCTGGTTAACAAACTGGCTGCTGAAATTTAAGCGAGGGCGATCATGGCAGAACTGACCACGTTGGCCCGACCTTACGCTAAGGCAGCCTTCGAGCACGCCCAGGCCCACCAGCAACTGGCCAATTGGTCAGCCATGCTCGGCCTGGCTGCAGCGGTGTCGCAAGACGACACCATGCAGCGCGTACTCAAGGCCCCGCGACTGACGAGCGCAGACAAGGCCACCACTTTTATTGAAGTGTGTGGCGACAAGTTCGATGCCAAGGCACAGAATTTCATCCATGTCGTTGCTGAAAACGACCGTCTCCCGCTTCTGCCGGAGATCGCCGAACTGTTCGACCTGTATAAGGCTGAGCAGGAAAAATCGGTCGATGTGGATGTCACCAGTGCTTTTGCATTGAACCAAGAACAGCAAGACAAACTCGCCAAGGTTCTCAGTGCACGGCTCGGCCGGGAAGTGCGCCTGCACGCTGCGGAGGATGCCACCCTTATCGGTGGTGTCGTAATCCGCGCCGGCGACCTGGTTATCGATGGCTCAGTTCGCGGCAAACTCGCGCAACTAGCCGAAGCATTGAAATCTTGAGTTTGAAGGGGCAGCAGAGCAATGCAGCAACTCAATCCTTCCGAAATAAGTGAAATCATCAAGGGTCGCATCGACAAGCTCGATGTAACCTCCCAAGCCCGTAACGAAGGCACTGTCGTCAGCGTATCTGACGGCATCGTGCGGATTCACGGTCTGGCCGACGTAATGTACGGCGAGATGATCGAGTTTCCGGGCGGCGTCTACGGTATGGCGCTGAACCTTGAGCAAGACTCTGTAGGTGCTGTAGTACTGGGCGCATACACGACTCTGGCAGAAGGCATGAGCGCCAAGTGCACTGGCCGCATCCTCGAAGTTCCGGTTGGTAAGGAACTGCTGGGTCGCGTAGTCGACGCACTGGGTAATCCAGTTGACGGCAAAGGTCCGCTGAACAACACCGAGACCGATGCGGTCGAGAAAGTTGCTCCAGGCGTGATCTGGCGTAAGTCGGTAGACCAGCCTGTACAGACTGGCTACAAGGCTGTCGATGCCATGATTCCAGTCGGCCGTGGCCAGCGTGAGCTGATCATCGGTGACCGTCAGATCGGTAAAACCGCTCTGGCCATCGACGCAATCATCAACCAGAAAGACAGCGGCATCTTCTGCGTCTACGTTGCAATCGGTCAGAAACAATCGACCATCGCCAACGTTGTTCGCAAACTCGAAGAAAACGGCGCATTGGCTAACACCATCGTCGTGGCTGCAAGTGCTTCTGAATCCGCTGCGCTGCAATTCCTTGCACCGTACTCGGGTTGCACCATGGGTGAATTCTTCCGCGACCGCGGTGAAGACGCGCTGATCGTTTATGACGATCTGTCCAAGCAAGCAGTGGCTTACCGCCAGATTTCCCTGCTGCTGCGCCGTCCACCAGGCCGTGAAGCTTACCCAGGCGACGTGTTCTATCTCCACTCCCGTCTGCTGGAGCGCGCATCGCGTGTTTCCGAAGAGTACGTAGAGAAGTTCACCAACGGCGCAGTAACCGGCAAAACCGGTTCCCTGACCGCATTGCCGATCATCGAAACTCAGGCTGGCGACGTTTCCGCGTTCGTTCCGACCAACGTGATTTCCATCACTGACGGTCAGATCTTCCTGGAATCGGCCATGTTCAACTCTGGCATCCGTCCAGCAGTTAACGCCGGTGTTTCGGTATCCCGTGTGGGTGGTGCCGCTCAGACCAAGATCATCAAGAAGCTCTCCGGTGGTATCCGTACCGCTCTGGCTCAGTACCGTGAACTGGCAGCATTCGCCCAGTTTGCTTCTGACCTGGACGAAGCGACCCGTAAGCAACTTGAGCATGGTCAGCGCGTTACCGAGCTGATGAAGCAGAAGCAATACGCACCAATGTCGATTGCTGACATGGCGCTGTCGCTGTATGCCGCTGAGCGTGGGTTCCTGACCGACATCGAAATCGCCAAGATCGGTAGCTTTGAACAAGCGCTGATTGCTTACTTCAACCGCGATCACGCCGATTTGATGGCGAAGATCAACGTGAAGGGTGACTTCAATGACGAAATCGACGCTGGCATGAAAGCCGGTATCGAGAAGTTCAAGGCCACCCAAACCTGGTAAGCCGCAGCGGGGGCCGAAAGGCTCCCGCTTGCTAACCTGATAGGTGTTACATGGCAGGCGCAAAAGAGATTCGCAGCAAGATTGCGAGCATCAAAAGCACGCAAAAGATCACCAGCGCCATGGAAAAAGTGGCGGTCAGCAAAATGCGCAAGGCTCAAATGCGCATGGCTGCTAGCCGTCCTTACGCGGAGCGCATCCGCCAGGTGATTGGTCATCTGGCCAACGCTAACCCGGAATACCGCCACCCGTTCATGGTCGAGCGCGCTGTAAAGCGTGTCGGTTATGTCGTAGTGAGCAGTGACCGTGGTCTGTGCGGTGGCTTGAATACCAACCTGTTCAAGGCTCTGGTCAAGGACATGGCGGTAAACCGTGAAAACGGCGTAGAGATCGATCTGTGCGTGGTTGGCAGCAAAGGTGCGGCATTTTTCCGCAACTTCGGCGGTAACGTCGTCGCTGCGATCAGCCACTTGGGCGAAGAGCCGTCGATCAATGATTTGATCGGCAGCGTCAAGGTGATGCTGGATGCTTACCTGGATGGCCGTATTGATCGCCTGTCCGTGGTATCCAACAAGTTCATCAACACCATGACCCAGCAACCAACGGTTGAGCAGTTGATTCCGTTGGTGGCTACCCCGGATCAGAAACTCAAGCACCACTGGGACTATCTCTACGAACCCGATGCCAAAGAGCTGCTTGACGGCTTGATGGTTCGCTACGTTGAGTCGCAGGTGTACCAGGCGGTGGTCGAGAACAACGCAGCTGAACAAGCAGCGCGGATGATCGCGATGAAGAACGCCACAGATAACGCCGGTGATTTGATCAGTGATTTGCAGCTGATCTACAACAAGGCGCGTCAGGCAGCGATCACCCAAGAGATCTCGGAAATCGTCGGCGGCGCTGCCGCGGTTTAACGGTTCAAATATTAGAGGAACCAGCTAATGAGTAGCGGACGTATCGTTCAAATCATCGGCGCCGTGATCGACGTGGAATTCCCACGCGATAGCGTACCGAGCATCTACAACGCGCTGGAAGTTAAAAGCGCGGCAGGGACCACCCTGGAAGTTCAGCAGCAGCTGGGCGACGGCGTGGTTCGTACCATTGCGATGGGCTCCACCGAGGGCTTGAAGCGTGGTCTGGAAGTTGCAGACTCTGGCAAAGCCATCTCCGTACCAGTCGGTAAAGCGACTCTGGGCCGGATCATGGACGTGCTGGGCAACCCGATCGACGAAGCTGGCCCGATCGACACCGAAGAACGCTGGGGCATTCACCGTCCTGCGCCGTCCTTCGCTGAACAGGCTGGTGGCAACGATCTGCTGGAAACAGGCATCAAGGTTATCGACCTGGTTTGCCCGTTCGCCAAAGGCGGTAAAGTAGGTCTGTTCGGTGGTGCCGGTGTAGGCAAAACCGTAAACATGATGGAACTGATCCGTAACATCGCCATCGAGCACAGCGGTTATTCCGTGTTCGCCGGTGTGGGTGAGCGTACTCGTGAGGGTAACGACTTCTACCACGAGATGAAGGACTCCAACGTTCTGGACAAAGTGGCACTGGTTTACGGTCAGATGAACGAGCCGCCGGGTAACCGTCTGCGCGTAGCACTGACTGGCCTGACCATGGCCGAGAAGTTCCGTGACGAAGGTAACGACGTTCTGCTGTTCGTCGACAACATCTACCGTTACACACTGGCCGGTACTGAAGTATCCGCACTGCTGGGCCGTATGCCTTCCGCAGTAGGTTACCAGCCGACCCTGGCTGAAGAGATGGGCACTCTGCAAGAGCGCATCACTTCCACCAAAAACGGTTCGATCACTTCCATCCAGGCCGTATACGTACCAGCGGATGACTTGACTGACCCGTCGCCAGCGACCACGTTTGCCCACTTGGACGCAACCGTCGTACTGTCCCGTGACATCGCCTCCCTGGGTATCTACCCAGCGGTAGATCCACTGGATTCGACTTCGCGCCAGCTGGACCCGAACGTTATCGGCCAGGAACACTACGACACCGCTCGCGGCGTACAGTACGTGTTGCAGCGCTACAAAGAACTGAAGGACATCATTGCGATCCTGGGTATGGACGAGCTGTCGGAGACCGACAAACAGTTGGTTAACCGTGCTCGTAAGATCCAGCGCTTCCTGTCGCAACCGTTCTTCGTGGCTGAAGTCTTCACTGGTGCATCGGGTAAATACGTTTCCCTGAAAGACACCATTGCTGGCTTCAAAGGCATCCTCAACGGTGACTACGACCACCTGCCAGAACAAGCGTTCTACATGGTCGGCGGCATCGAAGAAGCGATCGAGAAAGCCAAGAAACTGTAATCCCAGCGCCTGGCAACGGGCGCTAATCAGGTCGAGGCAAGCAAATGGCTATAACAGTCCATTGCGATATCGTCAGCGCGGAAGGAGAAATTTTCTCCGGTCTGGTCGAGATGGTGATTGCGCACGGCAACCTGGGTGATATCGGTATCGCTCCAGGCCACGCGCCGCTGATCACTGATCTGAAACCAGGTCCGATCCGCTTGATCAAGCAGGGCGGAGCAGCGGAGGTGTTTTATATCTCCGGTGGTTTCCTCGAGGTTCAACCGAACATGGTCAAGGTGCTTGCCGACACTGTGCAACGTGCTGATGACCTGGACGAAGCCTCTGCTCAGGCAGCCGTAAAGGCAGCCGAGAAGGCCCTGAACGAAAAAGGCGCAGATTTCGATTACGGATCTGCAACTGCTCGTCTGGCCGAGGCCGCAGCTCAGCTGCGCACCGTTCAGCAAATTCGCAAGAAGTTTGGCGGTTAACCCGTCGCCTTCTGCGCGATTGAGAAAAAGGGTAGCCTCGGCTACCCTTTTTCTTTTTTCAGGATCAGCCGACGCTTGTGGATAAGTGACGCGGCGCGCCTCAGTTGGAAATCCCATGTCTCTCGATATCGTTATTCTCGCGGCAGGCCAAGGCACACGCATGCGCTCCGCACTTCCTAAAGTCCTGCACCCGGTTGCTGGCGACTCTATGCTGGGACATGTTATCCACAGCGCTCGGCAACTATCGCCTCAACGTATCCATGTGGTGATTGGCCATGGCGCGGATGTCGTACGTGAGCGCCTGGCTGCAGATGATCTGAATTTCGTCATGCAGGACAAGCAACTGGGCACTGGGCACGCCGTCGCTCAGGCGTTGCCGGAACTAAGCGCCGACACCGTACTGATCCTCTATGGAGATGTACCGCTGATTGAAGTTGAAACCCTTCAGCGTTTGCTGAAACAGGTCAATGCCGAACAACTGGGCTTGTTGACCGTCAACCTCGACGATCCCACCGGTTACGGCCGTATCGTGCGCGATGAGCAGAACCGTGTATGTGCGATCGTTGAACACAAAGACGCCACCGAAGCCCAGAAAGCTATAACCGAAGGCAACACCGGCATTCTCGCGGTCCCGGGCAAGCGCCTGGCTGACTGGCTGGGACGGTTATCGAACAACAATGCTCAAGGCGAGTATTACCTGACTGATGTGATTGCCATGGCAGTCAACGACGGTCTGGTGGTTGCCACTGAGCAGCCCCACGACGCTATGGAAGTCCAAGGCGCCAATGACCGTAAGCAACTAGCTGAGCTGGAGCGTCACTACCAGCTACGCGAAGCACGCCGTTTGATGGCGCAAGGGGTGACGTTGCGCGATCCAGCCCGTTTTGATGTACGCGGTGACGTGACAGTAGGGCGCGATGTGCTGATCGACATCAACGTCATCCTCGAAGGTCGGGTGGTCATTGAAGACGACGTGATCATCGGCCCCAACTGCGTGATCAAAGACAGTACCTTGCGCAAAGGCGTTGTGATCAAGGCTAACAGTCACCTCGATGGTGCCGTGATGGGCGAGGGCAGCGATGCCGGCCCATTCGCACGCTTGCGTCCTGGCAGTGTGCTGGGTACCAAAGCGCATGTGGGTAACTTTGTGGAGCTCAAGAATGCTCAGTTGGGCGAAGGCGTTAAAGCCGGTCATTTGACCTATCTGGGGGACACGGTGATTGGTGCTCGTACCAATATTGGCGCAGGCACCATTACGGTTAACTATGACGGGGTCAACAAACACAAGACCTTGATTGGTGAGGATGTATTCATCGGGTCCAACAACTCGTTGATCGCGCCGGTGACTATCGGCGACGGCTCCAACACTGCAGCGGGCTCGACCATCAATCTGAATGTGGATAAGTCGCAGCTGGCTGTTGCTCGCGCCCGTCAGCGCAATATTGATGGCTGGAAGCGCCCGGTGAAAATCAAGAAAGACTGAAGTTATCCACAACGTGGCTGATGATTCTCTATCGCTTGGCAGCGGTATATCGGCTACCACGCTATCTCTGTAGGAGCGAGCTTGCTCGCGATGGCGTCAGCACAGGCGATATCCTCATCGACTGCCAGACCGAATCGCGAGCAAGCTCGCTCCAACAGGTTCCGCGTTTGCTGCGCGACAACGCGACGCATACATGTCTAAATTCACCATTGATGTGATGCATTATAAATAGGCGTTGCATCAACCCTTGACGCCTTCCTTCGAATAGGTTTTGATTGCCTTCGTTATCTTACGAATCGAAACTTAAGTCAGCCATGTCGAAACGCAACACACCTCAAAGACGCCACAACATACTTGCATTGCTCAACGAGCAGGGCGAAGTGAGCGTGGACGAGCTGGCCAAGCGTTTCGAAACTTCTGAAGTTACGGTTCGCAAGGATTTGGCTGCACTCGAAAGTAATGGTTTGCTGCTGCGTCGCTATGGCGGTGCGGTCACGTTGCCTCAAGAACTGATCAGCGAAAGCTCACAGCCTGTCTCCAGGCACAAGCAAGCCATCGCCCGAGCCGCTGTTCAGCGCATTCGCGAGCATGCGAGGATCATCGTCGACAGTGGCAGCACCACTGCTGCTTTGATTCCCGAACTGGGCCAGCAGCCAGGCCTTGTAGTGATGACCAACTCCCTTCATGTGGCCAGCGCATTGAGCGAACTGGAGCATGAGCCTGTTCTGTTGATGACCGGTGGTACCTGGGACCCGCATTCGGAGTCTTTCCAGGGCCAGGTTGCTGAACAGGTGCTGCGTTCCTACGATTTTGATCAGTTGTTCATCGGTGCCGATGGCATCGACCTGTCTCGCGGTACGACCACCTTCAACGAATTACTGGGGCTGAGCCGGGTCATGGCTGAAGTGGCCCGTGAAGTAGTGGTGATGGTCGAGGCAGACAAAGTAGGTCGCAAGATACCCAATCTGGAGCTGCCCTGGAGCAGCATCCATACCCTGATTACTGATGATCGCCTGCCCGTCGAGGCACGCGAACAGATACAAGCCCGTGGCATAACCCTGATTTGTGCCGCTGTCAGCTAGGAGAGAACGTATGTGTGGAATTGTCGGCGCAGTCGCTGAACGCAACATCACCGCTATTTTGGTCGAAGGCCTCAAGCGTCTGGAATACCGTGGCTACGATAGTGCGGGCGTCGCGGTGTTCAGCAATGCAGGTGTGCTTGATCGTCGCCGTCGCTCCGGCAAGGTGAGCGAGCTGGAACAGGCGCTCGCTGGTGAGCCGTTGCTGGGCCGTCTTGGCATTGCCCACACCCGTTGGGCCACCCACGGTGCGCCCTGCGAACGTAATGCCCACCCGCATTTTTCCGGCGACGAACTGGCAGTTGTCCACAACGGCATCATCGAGAACCACGAAGTGCTGCGCGAGCGCCTCAAAGGTCTCGGCTATGTATTCGTTTCCGACACCGATACCGAAGTCATCGTCCACCTGCTGCACCACAAGCTTAAAGACACACCTGACCTGACTGTCGCGCTCAAAGCTGCGGTCAAGGAACTGCACGGCGCCTATGGCCTTGCGGTCATCAGCGCCAAACAGCCTGATCGACTATTGGCTGCTCGCAGTGGCAGTCCTCTGGTGGTTGGCCTGGGCCTTGGGGAAAACTTCCTCGCGTCCGACCAAATGGCGCTGCGTCAAGTCACTGACCGCTTCATGTACCTGGAAGAAGGCGATATTGCCGAGATCCGTCGTGAGAGCGTGCAGATCTGGGCTGTGGATGGTTTGCCGGTTGAACGCGAAATCGTGCAATACCGTGAAGGCGCAGAAGCGGCTGATAAAGGCGAGTTCCGCCACTTTATGCTCAAGGAAATCCACGAGCAGCCAAAAGTTGTGCAGCGCACGCTTGAAGGCCGTCTTGGCCAGCAACAAGTATTGGTGCAGGCATTTGGTCCGCAAGCAGCCGAGTTGTTCGCCAAAGTACGTAACGTGCAAATCGTTGCCTGCGGTACCAGTTACCACGCGGGCATGGTTGCGCGTTACTGGCTGGAAGGATTGGCAGGCATTCCATGTCAGGTAGAAGTTGCCAGTGAGTTCCGTTATCGCAAGGTAGTGGTACAGCCGGACACGCTTTTCGTCTCCATCTCGCAGTCCGGCGAAACCGCCGACACCCTGGCCGCACTGCGTAACGCCAAGGAACTGGGCTTCCTGGCCAGCCTCGCGATCTGTAACGTCAGCATCAGCTCGCTGGTTCGCGAGTCCGACCTGACGTTGTTAACCCAGGCGGGGCCGGAGATCGGTGTGGCCTCGACCAAGGCTTTCACTACTCAGTTGGTGGCTCTGTTGCTGCTCACGCTGTCGTTGGGGCAGGTGCAAGGCACATTGGCTGAAGGCATTGAAGCCGAGCTGGTTGAAGAACTACGTCGTCTGCCTACTCGTCTGGGCGAAGCGTTGGCGATGGATAGCACGGTCGAGAAAGTCGCCGAGTTGTTCGCCGAGAAGAATCACACCCTGTTCCTGGGCCGTGGCGCTCAGTTCCCGGTGGCCATGGAAGGTGCGCTCAAACTCAAAGAGATCTCCTACATCCACGCCGAAGCCTATCCGGCGGGTGAGCTCAAGCATGGTCCGTTGGCGTTGGTCGACAGCGATATGCCGGTAGTGACCGTTGCACCGAACAACGAGCTGCTGGAAAAGCTGAAATCCAACCTGCAGGAAGTCCGCGCCCGTGGTGGTGAACTGATTGTTTTCGCTGACGAACAGGCCGGCATGAGTAATGGCGAAGGCACCCACGTCATCGCGATGCCGCACATCGTTGACGCCTTGGCACCGATCCTCTACACCATCCCGCTGCAACTGCTTTCGTACTATGTGGCGGTGTTGAAGGGCACGGATGTGGACCAGCCGCGTAACTTGGCCAAATCGGTGACTGTGGAATAAGGTTATCCACAGGGACGGTTTGGTTGGTTTTCAACAATAAAGATTGACACAAAACAATAAAGTTTGACACGCACGAACATAGATTGACACAAGGCTCAAACCCCCGTATCTACGGGGGTTTTCCTTTCCAGGCTTTCCCTTTGGTCTGGATTCATCGCTTCAACTTTCAGCGGGTGTAGTCTGGAAAATGTTTTGAATGCGGCCGCTTTGGCGGTCGTGTCCTTCTACGACTTTTTCTCGACGCGAGGTGAAGCGGTCCGCATCGACTGAGGAGGCGTGGGTTGCGAGGTCGTAAATTTGCATCACAGCAGGACATTGAACGGCACATTGCAAATGGATTTGGCGAAGGCGCCGGGGCAAGCTACGTGCCTTGGCTGCGGGTACAAGATGTCCCGTCGATAGGTCGTTCGCACAAGATTCAAGGTGTGAAGATCGAGAGGATTCATCACCTCCTGTCAGATCTCGAGCGTTCCTACTTCCTTGTGTGTGAATTTTCTGAAGACGTCGTGGATATCCGGGAGCAATACCCTTTACTACCCACAGAGCGTGCGCAAGCGATAGCGTCGGCGATCGATGTACGCTATCCAAGATACCCTAGAACAACACTGCCTTATGTGATGACAACAGACTTCCTGTTAACTGTTAAGGACCCGAGCGGAAACTTCAAATCGGTAGCTAGGACGGTGAAGTATCGTTCCGATTTAATTGGCAACGGAAGTAAAAGAACGCTTGAAAAACTTGAAATTGAAAAGCGTTTTTGGGAAAGCCAAGGTGTTGATTGGAAAATCGTAACAGACGAGTTTTTTACACGAGATTTGATTAAAAATCTTGGACTAATCAGGAGGTACTCGAAGCTCTCTCGTGATTTAATGAAAGCGCCGTTGCATTCGAATTTTATCGAGTGCCTTGTAAACAGCCGGGAATATTCGTGGACCTTGGCCACCTGTCTAAGAAAAACAGCATCACTTTTGTCCATTTCCTATATAGACGCTCAAGCGATTTTCTTTCATCTGGTTTGGAACAAGATACTGAAAATCGATTTGGTTAACACTCCTCTCCACCTTACTGGTCTAGTTCCTGGCTTCGAAGTTTCACCGAGCCCTGTCCAAGTATCGTTGAAGGAGAAAATGTCATGACTGTTCTCGTTAATGACGTTTTCGAGCCTGTAACCGATCTGTCGGTCATTGCTACGATAGCCAGGCTCCTTTATCAGGATGAAACGCATGACTTAGCAGTTTTGATGGATCTAGCTGACCCACCCCGGCAGCCGTACGCGGTTGGTCTGGAGGAGCTGCGTCGCTCGATAGCGTCTGGTCACACCAAACCAGCAGCCATCACCACGCCCGAGTTTATGCTTGTGCTTGAGGAACAGTTGGATGAGAGAGCCAAGCAAGGCCGGGACGAAAAGTGGGCCGTCATCGCCCCTCTATTAGATCCTGAATACCCGGGACAAATATTTGTACGAGGTGAGTTAGGCCGGCTTGTTAGCAGACGGGCGTCAGAGCTCGGAATCCAGCGGAAAACGATCTATCGGCTTCTTTACCGATATTGGTTTTATGGTCAAGTTCGCAACTCATTGCTTAATAATTATACGGCGGTAGGTGTTGCCGATAGAAAATATGATCCGAGCAGGCCACCAGGGCGAAAGCCTAAATTTCAAGGCGTTCTTACTTCGCCTTCCAAGATGCTCAGTGCGGTTGATAAACGATGCATCCGTGTTGGATATGCTCTTTATGTAAGAGATAAGAAATCTTCCATTTCGAGCGCATATGACGAAATGTTGAGACGATTTTACTCAGTCCGAGACATCTCTAAAAACAGTGAAGAAGAGCTTCGTTTGTTGCCTGGTTCAGAACTCCCCAGCTTGAGGCAGTTCCAATATTGGGGACAGATTTTTTTCGACGAGATTGCAACCGAGCGTGGCCGTAAAGGATTGAGGAGATGGTTAAAGGACTGCCGTCCGCTTTCAGGTACCGTTCGCGATTGGCTGCGTGGACCCTGTCATCAGTTCGAGATCGACGCGACTATTGCCGATATTTATTTGGTCAACAGCTACTCCAGGCGGATGCTCATTGGCCGGCCCGTAGTGTATATCGTTGTGGATAGCTTCTCCGGAATGATTGCTGGTCTCTATGTAGGATTGGAGGGCCCTAGTTGGAATGGGGCCAGGCAAGCGCTGTTCAACGCGTTTACCTCCAAAGTCGAGTTCTGCGCTCAGAACGGCGTCGAAATCAATGCAGATGATTGGAATTGTCACCACCTGCCCCACCAGATTTACGCCGACCGAGGAGAGATGCTGTCACTCGCAGCAGAGGGGCTATCGTCAGGATTGGGAATTGAGATGGGCACTGCTCCGCCTTATCGGCCGGATTGGAAGCCTATGGTGGGAAGTCGGTTTGGCATTTTGAATGATTTGACGGGTATCAGATGGCTACCTGGCGGGGTAGCAGCGCGAGACAAAGAGCGAGGCGAGCGAGATTACCGGCTCGATGCCACGCTGAATCTCAAAGAGTTCACCCAAATTCTCATCAAGTGCGTACTCCACTATAACGGGCACCATCGACAGCCTGAACGACTGACGCAGGCGATGATGAATGACGGCGTTGAACCTACACCCAACGGGATATGGAATTGGGCCTGCGACAAGGACGTGATCGAATCCAACAAACGTCCTGACGAGCTGGTTTACCTCCATCTCTTGCCTCGCGAGCGCGCGACCGTTCAAAAGGGTGGGGTTATGTTTCGCGGCATGCACTACGTGTGTGATATGGCCATAGAAAAAGATTGGTTTGCCAAGGCTCGCAAAGGGGGCGTTTGGTCAATAGAGTGTTGGTTCGATCCGAACTCGGCGGCACACATTTGGATTCAGGGAGAGGCCAAGCAGTTTATCCGTTGTGATCTTCGACGATCGGATGCCGGTTACGCGAATTACCGCTCGGACGAGATTTTTGATCTGCTCGAAGCCTATCGCCAAAAACCGCCTACTCGCCGGCGAGCCGAGCTGGAAAGCCGTGTGCAGCTTAGCGATCAGGTCCACCAGATCATCAGTCATGCACTCGCAGAACGAAAACTGGAACCTGCTCCGCCCACCAAGGCAGAGGCCACTGGAAACATCCGCGAGAACCGCGCAGAAGAACGTCTCCGTGAGCGTGAAAATGCGGTTGTTCCTGAAGGCGTTAGGGCGGAGCCAGCTTCACTTCAATCTGAATTGACACCGAAGGCGCATGATTCATATGCCGGCGAGCGCACTGCGCAGGTTATCGATTTGCTCAAAAGAATTCGGCCAGGACAGGCAAAATGAAAGGTGCACAGACGTTTGCCAATTACGTCAGACAGGACATTAGTGAGTATGCGGGTAACCCGCTTATCGAAGCTTTGCCTCCGATATTGTCGGAGGCGGCGGCTGTTGAGCTGATCTCGAATTTTCCTCAGCCGGTGGATCCGAAAGAGCTGACGCTCGAAGGAGCCACTCGAATTCACTGTATCGACCGGCTAAGAACCGTGGTACAGCCGTTTTTGCTACATCTGGAACTGGAGGCCCTGTTCTCACTGCTCATTCGTCGAGGGTATGTTGGGCGTAACCCGATGTCGCCCGCTACCGTCCGGCATTTGCATTCTTTATCTGGGGCTCAGCGTTACCACGATGCGTTCAAGTCCACTGCAGAAACGTTTACCGTCGTTGGCCTGAGCGGCATTGGCAAGTCAACGGCACTCCACGCCATTTTGAGCCTTTATCCACAGACAATCCGTCATGAGCGCTATGAGGGAAAGCAGTTTGTTCATACCCAAATCACATGGCTGAAGCTTGACTGCCCTCGGGATGGATCGCTGGCTGGATTTTGTCAGCAGTTTTTTTATGCGGTGGGTGACGCTCTAGGGGACAAGGATTATCACAAGCGCTACAGGCATCGAAACATCAATGATGCGCTGCAACAGATGGAGCAGGTGGCCAGCACGTTTTTCATAGGCGCCTTATTGATCGACGAGCTGCAAAACCTCCACCTGGCGAAAACCGGTGGTAAGGAGAGCATGCTGAATTTTTTTCTGCATTTGGTAAATAACATTGGGATCCCGGTCGTTTTCAGTGGCACGAATTCGACGATTAGCCTGTTCTCAGAAGCCATGCGGACTGCCCGCCGAGTCTGTGGTGCCGGCACGCTCGAATTCAAACGATTCGAAAAGGATGATGAGGAGTGGCGGTTGTTGGTCGAAAACCTCTGGAGCTATCAGTGGTGCAAGCAGACTGCTGAGCTGACCGCCGAGATTTTTGACACGCTGTATGAGCACACTCAAGGCGTCACAGATTTCCTGGTCAAGCTGCTGGTATTGAGTCAGCGTTATGCGGTCCAGAGTGGCTCGGAGTGTTTGACTGCTGAGATCCTGGTGAAGGTAAGCAACTCAAAAATGCAGATTCTAAAGCCAGCCCTTTCAGCTCTGCGTAGCCGAGATCCGAAGCGGATGCGACAGTTCGACGATTTGCTGCCGATCGAGGATCAGCTGAGCGAAATGATGGTCTTCGATGGTTTGGCACGAGAGGATCGCCTTGCCTTGCTTCGAAGCGTTGTATCCCGTGAGAAGCCGGCAGACCCATCTCCAAACATTCTTGCGAAAGACCATCCATCGCCGATTGCTACTGCTGTGGAAAACTCAGAGGCTAAAGCGCTTAGCGAACATGACGCTCCTCTCGAAGCTCTGCGCGCTTCGGGCTGGCTCAACGAGGACCTTTTTGAGTTCTCACCGATGTATCACAAAGCGTGAGTCGGAGGGTGGTGAAGTGCACCTTAAACTCCATTTCTTCCCTGCCGCGTTTCCCGACGAGACGCTGCACAGCGTGATTTCTCGCTATGCCCGTCTTTGTGGTGTTCGTAATTGCCAAGCAGCATTTGCCGGACTGAAATCGGCGGCAGCATTTTCGCAAAATGTGGCATTCCCGAGTCATTTAGGGGATTTTGTCGATGCACTACCCAGCGGTACCGAGCTATCGGTAGCCGAGGTCCTCATGCGCCACACATTATTACCCTACTATGCGCCGTTTTTGAGGATGAGCCAGGTTGAACACGCTCGGACGCTGATGACCGCTGATGGGAAAGGCTTGATGTTAAAGCTGGGCGTCAACGCGAGCCGTATTGGATTCGCCTCCCGAGTGCGGTTATGCCCAGAATGTATCGCCCAAGATCAGGCTCAACGGGGAGTTGCTTACTGGCACAGGGTACACATGCTTCCAGGCGTGCTGGTATGTCCGCATCACGGCACGTCACTCAGGATTCTTGATCCTCGCTGGTCCAGCCGCAGCTCTCGACAACTTAATCTGCCGAGTGATGAGAATGTGCAAGCACACACGGTACTTCTCGACACCCCGTTGCGGTGTATGCCGCCGCTTCACGAAATAGCGTTGCGTTCGCTTCAGGTCATCGAGTCTGAAGTCAATGCTTTGTCGGCGGAGGCGGTGCGCTACACGCTTTTACAAAGGGCAACGCAGCTCAACCTTGCCTCTGATAACCATCGCTTGCACCTGCACATGCTGGCGCAGCACATGGCCGATTTTTTTGCCGCACTCCCGCGAGAATGGGAATTTTCTATACTCGGAGATGTTCGTGCAGGTATACCCGCCTCATGGGTCACGAAGCTGCTTCGTACGCCTATAACCTCCCACCATCCGCTCAAATACATTTTATTGGCTGGCGCTTTGGGCATTGACATGGCGAGCTTGCTGCATGGTCAATGCCCAGTGAAACAGGCGGTGGCATGTGATCCGAAAGCTCACATTCGACTTCACACGCGCCTTTCTCCGGTGATGCCTGGTGAAGGCCTGGACTGTTCGTCAGCCGCTGTGTGGAAACTTGCTCTTGAGGGAGCTGATGCCAAAAAGATCGCTGGTGTTCTAGGCGTTTCATTGGCGTATGTCTATCGGCACATCCGAAATGTACCCGGCGGGCAAGATGCTTGGAGGGAGGCACGATTTCACATTGCGCTATGCGCAAGACGCGCGGCTTTCGAGGCTGATTATCGTTTTCACAAAGCACATGCCTGCAGGGGGTATGCGTGGCTGTATCACCACGATAGGCATTGGCTTTCGGAGTCCACTGTAAACCCAAGCCCCCATCGTACGCCCCGTCTAAAAAGCACCGAAATGTTCGCTGCCCTCGATGCGAGACTGGCCGGCGAAGTCCGTCAGTGTGCTGACGCGCTTTATGCTCTTGCGGGTAAGCCTGTTCGCATTTCGCGTACCAGAATTGGCCGGGAGCTTCATGTTCTGTCTCGCTTCGAAAAGCAGCTCTGCAAGCTTCCTCTCTGTGCAGCAATGCTCGACAAAGTATGTGAACCAATTGAAGGCTTTCACGATAGGCGTCTGCGATGGGCTAGGCGCAAATTGCTCTCGGAGGGCAAGCCTGTATCACGTTCTTCGCTCTACAGGGTCGCGAGCATTCGGCCCACGCTCTAATCCAGCCAGGCATTCCCTCCATCTAAAAAGTTCTAAATCAATTCACAATGAAACATTGTTTTTCTGTAAATGAAAAATTGCACCCTCCAGAATAGGTCCGGCATACGCTGGATCATCACGATCAGCATGTAACCGAATTAGTTTTGCAATCGCCATTGGCTGACCTATCCGGGTTATCGATACGTGTTCTGTATTTCAAGGAGTACGGGCGCGGCGGGGTTTAGATGAATTCACTGCGATTAAAAGTTGAGCGGCTGTGTCATTTCCAAATCCAGATCGGATACAGAATTTTACGGGTTGCATATATACTGCCCCCGGATGCACGTTCTCTTCGACCCCTACCTTTAATTGGTAAATGATGTCTGATCTATTATTTTTTCCCGTGTCGATGCCGGATGAAATGCTGCACTCTCGTGTCACCCGCTATCACTATCTGTCAGGTAACAGAACCGCGACGGAAACCTATCGCGATTTGTTCGCATCGAAACCCTTTTGCATCGGTGGCATCGTACCCAAGCAGATCGAGAGGCTCGCGCACAGGCTGCCGGGGCAATCGGAGAGCAATCTCGCAGAGTTGATCAGTAGCAATACTACTTTTCCTGCTTACCGGCCGTTTCTTGGCGTTAAGCAGGGGCCGGAGAACGACGTAGGGCCACTGGGTTATGACGGGGTGGTACGGGTGCCCCGCAGAGAAGAGTCCACCCATGGCAAGGCTAAGCTTTGTCCTACCTGCGTTCAGGAAGATCTGATTGAGCGGGGTTCTGCCTACTGGCATCGATCTCACCAGATACCCGGTGTTGCCGTCTGTTGGCGTCATGGCGACGCATTGATCAATGCCTGCCCCGAGTGCTCTCGCCCGTTCTACCGTAAATTGAAGCTGCTTCCCAATCTGACTGAGCCATGTGCATGCGGCTGGAGCCCGTTAAACAGCGCAGCAATACACAAGGGGTCAAAGATGGAACAGAAAGTCGCTCTGTTCGCACACGATATCCTGCAACGCAATATCCCTCCGATAGGCAGTACGGTATTGAGTTCGTGCTACGTCCGCCAATGCAAGAAGCGCGGATTCATTTTCGGAAAAAATGCGGGTATTGCAAAACTGTTCGACAGCATCCAAAGCGCTTACGGCGACGAGCTTTTGGCGCAAATTGATCCGGCCTATAACACCGGGAAGCATGAGCAATGGATCCGGCTCAAATCAGACAAAGGTCAGCTAAATATGCCGCTCGCGCGGCATTTGATCATTGCTCTTCATTTGTTTTCCAGTGCAGATGGCTTTGAAGAGGCTCTGAAGAATGAGTCTATCCTGCTGAGTGCCGCTGTTTCTCCGCGAGCGCCCAAAGTCGAAGAATCGCGTCTTAGCCAAAAAACTAGATATCGCCAAAAAATCGAGTTGCTTTTAGCGCTACGTACCGATGCCGATATCGAGTACCTCTGGAAGAAGGCGTACAAACCTACGCAATGGATTCTAGAAAATGATAACGCATGGTTAATGGCAAAACTCCATGCACCTAAAAAAGCTACAGTTAAGGTCGAAAAGTCCATCGATTCTAGAGACGACGCCTATGCAGCCCTTATCGAAGCGGGCGTAGATGAGCTGTATAAAGTTACGAAAGATCCGAAGAGAGTGAACATTCGGAATTTGCAATCGCTGCTCCCAGGTTCGTTACCTCATGAGCTGGATCTACGCAAGCAGAGGTTCCCTCTTACTTATCAACAGATCAAGATTCATCAGGAGTCAGTATGGCATTTCCGTCTAAGAACTTTAGTGTGGACTGTCTCTGAACTCATCAGGATGAAGCTCCCCGTGAATTACTCGACGGTAAGATTGACCTCAGCGGTATCAAGCAAGGTTTTCCTGGCTTTTTGCAGTTTCTTCGAGTGGGATCTGGAAAGCCTGGCAAGAACCGGGGTCGACGCGGAGGTCCTGCTCAGGTCTACCGGCGTATCGAGGAATTGGGAGGGACCACCGGTTCAAATAAGCTTTTGAGGGCATCTTTGTTCCGTCACCGTCTGCCAACCTTGGGTGTTAACAAAAATCCTATCTGGCTTGAAAGCGTAAATGCGGGGTAGCGTCCACCTTTCACATTAGTAACCTTCGCGGCAGCTTTCTGAAAGCTTTCACTTGTTACTCTTTAACTCAGTAAATTGAGCTTTAGGAGAAAATCATGAAAGCAATGACAGCAGTGAAAGCGTTTTGCGCCGCTTCGATTTTGACCTTATCTTCATTAGCCATGGCTGAAGGAGGCGGTGACCGCGTGTATGGTCGAATGATGCAAGAGAACCAACAAGCAATGGAGCAATATGCCTCAAGGAACGGCAAGACTCCTCCTGAAGTTGTTCATTATGAATATGGTATGAACCTCGATATCCAGAAGGTCGTCAGTGTCACGCAAGCCAATAAAACCTGTGGGGTTGCTCCTTCACGCATGACCTATGAAGACTCTACGGGCAAGCTTAACACCGTGGAATATAAGGTCATGGCCGACAACTGCCCCCATGGAAGCTAGACAATGAAAATTATTTAAGAACTGCATAATTTTCCTTTGTCCGAAACTAGCTTACTGCTCGCTGACTTAGAAGTAATTTTCAGGAAAGCCTGAAGTTATCCACTTTATGAAATCATGTCCGTCAGTCGAGGGGTTTCTAACGTGCAGTAAACAATTGCTCGACCACCTGATACATCCCGCCTCCTTGTTTTTCCTTTGGTTTGGGAGGTGGCTTAGGCGCCCTAGTGGCGCCTTTTTTACGTTCGAAATGAGCTATGTCCTCTGCACGGCCATGACCTTCACCATGCAGGAGCGAGATTAGAAGATCAGTTTTCGGGGTATTCAGCGACGACGTGGTCTGTGCCTGCCTTTGACAAGCCGATTACCTTATACGCGTCATGTTTCCCGTCCACTTCCATTCCTGGGGAGCCGGCCGGCATGCCTGGAACGGCAATCCCGAGCAGGTCATCACGTTTGCTCATCGCAATGATTTGCTCGGCGGGCACGTGACCTTCAACAAACTTTCCGTTGATGGTTGCTGTGTGACAGGACGAGAGCTCAGGAGAAATTCCGAAACCGCGCTTGATCGCGCTCATGTTGGTTTCCACGTGATCAACGACGGTAAAGCCGCTGGCTTCAAGGTGCTGGACCCATTTCTTGCAGCACCCGCAATTAGCGTCGCGATGTACATCGATCGTCAATGGCTCTGCTGCGTGACTGGCTGAACTGATGAACAGAGCCACGAAAGCAGCGAGACGAAGTGCCCGTCTGCGACGAAGAGAATTATTTCGCATGGGTATGTTCCTTCCCATCAGTATGTGTATGTGATTTGGGCTGTACGGTTGGAGTCGGGGCCGCGTCATCTGAAGCTTCCCTACCCTTATGATCGGCGTGGTCAGCAGGCTCCTTTGCAGATGGCGCTGCGGAGGGGCCATGGGCATGTGCCGTGTTTTTCTCGTCATCATGAGCGCGGACTTCCGCCCTTTGGTCGGAAGCACCTGCGCCACTTTGCCCCTGGATCGTTCCATGCTGACCCTCATGGTTGTGCATCACGCTTTCGCCACCACCGTGTTGATGGCCACTGCTACTCGTGATCAGAGCTTTGTATTGCTCTGCATCCAGTGACGGAAGCTGCTGGAGAAATGCAACCATCCCCCATACGTAGGGATCGGCCATGCTTTTGCCCCACGCGGGCATGCCGGTGGATTTGATTCCGTGTTTGATGATCCAAAAAGCTGCAGCTGGGTGCCCGTCGACGCCCAGTTTCGAAAGATTCGGAGGTGCAGGGTAAAGGCTGTTACTCAGTTCGGTGCCTGCAAGCCCCGGAGCCAAATGGCAACCGACACACATCGAGTTGTAGTTGCCAGCACCTTCACGGATGAGAGCTTCTTGGCTCAGGTCGGGGACCTGAATGTCGCGCGAGCGCACGTGTATCGAGCGATCCCGAGCAATAGAAAGTAGCGCGTAGACGGGGGCAGAGTGGGGATCATCCGCCCCGACATTGATCACGCCGAAATACACCACGCCGGCAGCCGCTGCTACGGTGGCCAGACCAGCAGCTATTAGTGCCTTCAGTGTAATCTTCATGCCCGGTTCTCAGAACCACATCCGTATACCGGCGACAAAGCGTGCCTCGCTGGCATCTTCACCTTCCTCACGTGCAAAGTCTGCCGTATTGCCATAGGAACGGCTCCAACTCACCCCGATATAAGGGGCAAATTGGCGGACAATCTCATAACGCAATCGGAGCCCCACTTCGGTGTTGGCTAATCCGGACCCGATGCCGCGCTGAGGGTCATTCTTCCCATAAAAATTGACCTCGGCCGTCGGCTGCAAGATCAATCGATTCGTCAGCAGAATGTCGTAATCGCCTTCCAGTCGAGCAGCCGATTGACCGTTCTCACCGATGTAGGCAGTTGCTTCGGCCTCGAAGTTGTAGAGGGCCATGCCCTGAATGCCGAGTGCGGCCCAGGTTTGAGGGGACCCTGGTTTGAAATCCTGTCGTACACCGGTGACGACGTCCCACCACGGTCCGATGGAGTGCCCCCAGAGCGCGGATAATTCAGCGCTTTCCGTCACGCCATTGGTACGTTCGCCTTCCGAGCGCAACCACAGTCGATCAATGTCACCGCCGATCCATCCTTTCGCATCCCAGGCCAACGCACTACCGTTGTCAGCATCCTGGTATTCAAACTTATCCAGCAGCATGAAAGAGTTGATTGTTTTGTCGTGGACACCATGACCAGCGACATCTGGGAAGGCGGCTGCACGGTCAGCATCGGTAAGAACGGGGATAGGGGTTCGACTGGTTGTCGTCGTCCCTTCATCCATACTTTCCATGCCGGTCATTTGACCGTCGTCCATTTTCATCTTGCTGTGCTCCATAGCCCCCATGTTGCTATGGTCCATCGCTCCCATGGAGCCATGGTTCATCTTGGAGTGATCCATCTCTTCAGCGGCGTGAGCCACGGCAAAGAAGACAGGACTCGTAGAAACTGCCAATACCATCAACGTTGGGCGTAAAAAATTCCTGGTCATGATCTCAATCCGCCTTCTTGTTTTCTTGGTCATGATCCATCGACTCATGGCGCATCTTGGTATGAGGCATCGTCGCGTGATTCGGCGTTGCCTCGTTTGACGTGGTCGCAGTCTTGTTCGGCGCATCCGCAGAAGTAGCAGGTGAAGGATCACCACGTTCTTCGACTGCCAATGCTACGCAGGAGAATCCACCCATCAGGCCAAAGGCAAAGAGGCAACCGACCAGCGATTTACGATTTAGGTGTGTGCTCACAGATCGTCTCCTTTACTCATCAACCCGTACTTCACGGAACATGCCCATTTCCATATGGAAAAGCAGGTGGCAGTGATAGGCCCAGCGACCTAAAGCATCGGCGGTGACTCGATAGCTGCGCTTGGTACCCGGTGGCATGTCGATTGTGTGCTTACGTACCATGAACTTGCCGTTTTCATCTTCAAGGTCGCTCCACATTCCATGAAGGTGGATGGGGTGCGTCATCATGGTGTCGTTTACCAAGGTGATGCGAAGACGCTCCCCGTACTTGAGGCGAAGGGGCTCAGCATCAGAAAATTTGATGCCGTTGAAGGACCAGGAAAACTTTTCCATGTGACCGGTCAGATGCAGCTCAATGGTGCGATTGGGCTCTCGGCCATCAGGGTCCTGGAAAGTGCTCTTCAGATCTGAGTAAGTGAGCACGCGTCGACCGTTGTTCCGCAAACCGATACCTGGATCGTTCAGTTTTGGCGTTGGGTTCATGGCCTGCATGTCAACCAACGGGTTGTTGGTTTCGGAAGCTGGGTGAGATTGCATCTCGCCTCCCATGCCCCCCATGCCTCCCATCTGGCTGTGATCCATGCCGGCCATGTTGGGCATGTCACCTTTGTCCATCCCCGCCATCTTGCTGTGGTCCATGCCGGCCATGTTGGACATGTCACCTTTGTCCATACCTGCCATCTTGCTATGGTCCATGCCGGCCATATTAGTCATGTCACCACTGTCCATGCCGGTCATCCCGGTCATGCCACCTTCGTCCATTCCCTGCATCTTGCTGTGATCCATGCCAGCCATACCTGACATGTCACCCGGTTTCATATCGCCGCCGCCCATGCCAGCCATGCTGCCATGGTCCATGCCAGCCATACCGCCCATGCCCATGTCATCCATGGTCAACAGCGGACGCGGATCGATCGCCGGTACCGGTGCTTTCAGTCCTTCACGAACTGCCAAGGTCCCCCGCGCATAGCCGGTTCTATCCATGGACTGGGCGAAGATTGTGTAAGCCTCCTCGGTGGCAGGCTCAACAATCACATCATAGGTTTCTGCCACGGCGATGCGGAATTCATCGACACTGACTGGTTGGACATATTGGCCGTCGGCCGCCACCACGGTCATTTTCAAACCAGGAATGCGAACATCGAAATAGCTCATCGCTGAGCCATTGATAAAGCGCAGGCGCAGCTTCTCGCCAGGCTTAAAAATACCGGTCCAGTTGCCGTTCGGCGCTTGGCCATTCATGAGGTAGGTGTAGGTATCCCCGCTGACGTCTGCCAGATCAGTGGGGTTCATTTTCATTTCGGCCCACATTTTCCGGTCGGCGACGGCAGCAGACCAACCTTGCTTGCTGACGTCGTCGATGAAGTCGCCCACGGTACGTTTGTGGTGGTTGTAGTAGTCCGATTGTTTCTTGAGTTTGGCCATGACGCGACCAGGATCCTCATCGGTCCAGTCAGTCAGCATCACCACATAGTCGCGATTGTATTGAAACGGCTCAGGCTCTTTCGAATCGATGACTATTGGCCCGTAAACACCTGCCTGCTCTTGCAACCCAGAATGGCTGTGGTACCAGTACGTGCCGTTTTGATGCACCTTGAACTTGTATTCGTACATGCCGTCGGGCGCGATGCCGTGGAAGCTCAAACCCGGTACGCCATCCATGTTGGCAGGCAAAATAATGCCGTGCCAGTGGATGGAGGTGTCTTGATCCAGACGGTTCTTCACGCGCAGAGTGACCGTCTCCCCTTCGCGCCAACGCAGCAAAGGCCCCGGCAACGAGCCATTGATGGTCATGGCTGTGCGCGGCGAGCCAGTGATGTTTACCGGCGTTTCACCAATAAACAGATCAAATTCGTTGCCGGTGAGGACGCTCGGCAGGCCTGGACTGGTCACTGCCCATACAGGAGTGCGCCACAGACCAAGGCCGCCAAGGATGCCGCCGGCGGCCAGGCCTTTAACGAATGTCCGTCTAGAGGTTTTGGAATGCATGCCGTTTATTTCCAATCAGTCAAAAGGGAGCCGTTCAAATCAACCCGTGAGTTGGCAAGATGAGCTTCGCTTACCGAAAAAAAGACGAATTTTTCATTGCAGGCGAGCTTAGAAATTGCCACATCTAAACCACCTTCGTGATTACATTTCTGTCAGCTTGGCCGCGTGCCTAATCGTTCAGCAGTTTTTATGATCCATCGCTTTGGCTTTGCTTTCAGCGACAGGCGGTTGAGCGCTCTGCGTTTGAGCTACCTGGTACGATTCCATCGAATTCGTCCTGGCCACTTCCATACGTGCGAAAGTCCGGTCACCACCGCCTTCAGCCATGGCCAGAGTGGAAACAGTCAGCGCTGCGACGACGAACAAGGTTTTGATGGTGTTCATATGGGCTACCTCAGATGTGTGAAAATATCCCCTCTGAATCACATCATGGATTGGACTCTTTGGGGGTGAGCAATAGACTCAGTTGGACTATAAGAGACACCCCCTGTCAGGAAGCTTAGGCCAATATTACAGTTGTGTCAGTTTGGGATATTTTTCTTGAAGTACACGCTATTTAATACGTATGGTCTCCATCTTTTCGCATTGCGCGACTTTTATTGAATATAAGATTGAAGTGTAATCATTGCTTTGGGTTCCATTAATTCTCACGGAGGCGATGTTCTAGGTCTCTCCATTAAAATTAATAGGAGACTTGAATGCGCTGCTGCAACAGCTGAATGTTCAATGATCACAGAAGATAGTAATGCCACCGAGGGTGATTAATTGTGAGCATTAATTTTGAGAAAGCATTAGGCTCCGCAGAAAGAGCGTTAGTTTATCGTGGCCAAAGAGCTGAGATCTTGAGTAACAATATCGCGAACGCTGACACTCCGAACTTCAAAGCCCAGGACTTGGATTTTTCTACTGTGCTCGCCAGCCAAACCAAAGAACCTGCTACCACTGCGTTTTCTTTGAAAACAACAAACGCAAAGCATTTTCTTAAGAAAGAATCGGCGGTGGCTATATACGGGCGCGACTTGCTTTACAGCACGCCGGCTCAGCCTGCCTTGGACCAAAATACTGTCGATCAGCAGGTCGAGGTCGCCAAATACACAGAAAACGCAATACGTTTCAACGCGGCTTTTACTCGGTTGAATGGAGCATTCAAGGGTTTGCTCAAAGCTCTGCGCGGTGACTAGCAGCGCAGGCGCATGCGAGCCCATTTTGACCGACACAGCAGCTTAAGTACTCCTAGATTCAGAGGTATTCTCCTCCAGACGGCGCTCTACTTAGGAGCAGGAATCTCCGTTCAATGGCTGATCTTGGAAGGAAAGCCAACCGCCTCCACAGCTTTACGAAGCTGTTCCGCGTTTTCGCTACTTTCAACACTCACCTTACCGGTTGATCGATCGACTGAGACCGTAGCGTTGCCGTCCAGTGCCTGGATCGCTCTGGTGATTTTGCCGACGCAGCTGCCGCAACCAATGCCTGATACATCTAAGACGACCATGTTAATTATCCTCGTGCTGAGCGGTGTCTTTTCCCCGCAGCTAAAGCATCGACGTTGACACCGTGGCAAGGTCAACAATTATCTAATCAAGGCCGTGAGCGTCATTTCGAGAAATTTCACAAACTTGACCACCCGGTTGTTAATCAGCTCACTACCGTTTGAACGGATTCGACCAGTGCGCCCTATGGCCCTGGTCGGTTGAGGTCGCCTAACGGCACATTGCGGCTCTCTTGCTTGATCCCTCGATTTTGTAAGCCTCTCGTTCCGTCAAAAAGCTTTGATCTGTCCTCCCGCGAACCTTGCATAGGTATAGGGGGTACGCCTATCATGCGAGCTAATATAGCCAGGGGGGTATCACGTGGGCCACATCGCATCACACAAAGACGATCTTCTTAAACGCGTAAAACGTATTGCCGGACAGATTCAAGCTGTTGAACGAGCATTGGAATCGGATCTCGACTGCGCCAAGACACTCCATCTTGTTGCGGCCACTCGGGGTGCCATCAACGGGCTGATGGAAGAGATCATCGAGGATCACGCACGAGAGCATGTCGCGAACCCTGCGCTCAGCGAAGAAGAGCGTAACAAGGGCGTCGAAGAGCTTCTTGAAGCTATCCGCCGGTACTCCAAGTGAATGCATCCAGGTAAACACGTATGAGCAGGACAGACATCGATTACACACACGACCACGTGTTTCTAGGCTCAGCGCACGACGAGAATGCCAAGCGTACGCTTTGGGTTGTAGCACTCACGGTGGTAATGATGATCGGGGAGATCACCGCCGGCTATATCACGGGTTCGATGGCGTTACTGGCCGATGGCTTCCACATGGCAACCCATGCCGGCGCATTGGGCATCGCGGCGGCCGCTTACGGATACGCAAAACGCCACGCTACCAGCCAGCGCTACAGTTTCGGTACAGGAAAGGTTGGAGACTTGGGCGGGTTCGCCTCGGCGCTGATTCTCGGCATTGTTGCGTTGGGCATTGGCGTTGAATCGGTCATGCGTTTGTTGCAGCCAACACCGGTTCAATTTGGCACCGCGACCCTCATCGCCGTTGTCGGTTTGCTCGTCAACATTGTCAGTGCCCTGCTGCTGGGGCATGGGCACGACCACGACCACGACCACGATCACCCTCATGCCCACAACGGAAACGACAACAACTTGAGGTCGGCCTATGTCCATGTCATTGCAGACGCGTTGACGTCGATTCTGGCCATCGCTGCATTGCTTGCCGGTCGGTATCTGGGCTGGGTGTGGCTCGACCCGGTCATGGGTATCGTCGGCGCTATCGTTATCGCGCGTTGGGCCTGGACCTTGATGGGGGTAACTGCGGGCGTGTTGCTCGATCAGACCGACGCCCACGTTGCCGAGGAAATCCGCGAACTCGTTGAGAAACCGGGTGGCGCTACCATTACAGACTTGCACGTTTGGAGGGTGGGTCCTCAAGCGCGCGCGGCGATCGTCAGCGTTCTAGGTGAAGCCACTGTGAACGCCGACAGCATTCGTGAACGTCTCAAACCGGTTCACGAAGTCAGCCACCTGACCGTCGAGTTCCGACAAACATGACTCAGCGCCTGTCCAGCACAGCCTCTATAGGAAACACCGATGCCGCCCGGTAAACGTGAGCTGGCTCGAATCGAGCGCCAGTTGATCGTCACGCTCACCGACGCGTGCGAAACAGCAAAGGACGAGATAAAGGGCTTTATTTGGCTCACTCACACCGCTGACCTAAGTGCGTTGGCTGAAACCCTAAAGGTCATCTGGGTGTTCGAAACCCTGGCTGACAGGAAGCGGGCCGAGATTGATGCGAAGGCCCGCATCTTTGAGTTGACGGCGATCGCCTTGAAAGAGGCCAATCTTGACCTGCCTGTTTCAGACCGCAATGTCCGCTTTGACTCGGAGCAAGAGTGCCAACGCACGCACATAGGCGACTGGAAACGTCGCATGGCTCAACTACATAAAGCTAAGGGGGACTGACCATGGCAAAAGAAATCGAGAATCCTTGTATCTCGGTTTGCCAACTCAGTGGTGATCTGTGTGTGAGCTGCGGGCGAAGCAAGGAAGACATCAGAAAGTGGAAGCGCATGAAGCGGCCTGAAAAAATGGCCGCTGTGCAACGGGCGAATGCGCGCTTAAAGGGACTGAAGAAAGCACATGGATAGCCATTCCCCCGAGTTAAAACCGCTGCAATTTTGAAGGTCAGTCAACTCGGGTATTCCTCAGCCTCAATGCATTGAAAACTACAGATGCAGAACTGACGCTCATGGCTATGGCAGCGATCATTGGCGACAGGAGGTGCCCCGTCAATGGATAGAGCAAACCAGCGGCAAGAGGTATACCCATTGAGTTGTAGAGAAAAGCAAAGCCCAAATTCTGGCGCATGTTTTTAACTGTGGCGACCGAAAGAGCTCGTGCTCGTAAGATCCCCATCAGGTCACCTTTTACCAGCGTGAGTTGCGCGCTATTCATCGCCACGTCTGTCCCCGTTCCCATGGCTATCCCCACATCTGCTCGCGCTAGGGCCGGAGCATCGTTGATACCGTCACCCGCCATGGCCACTTTTCGCCCGTATTGCTGTAGGTCTGCCACCAGGCGCTCCTTGTCTTGGGGTTTGACTTCACCGTGGACTTCTTCAATCCCCATTTCCCTAGCGACAGCCCGAGCGGTAGTAAGCCCGTCCCCAGTAGCCATGATGATTTTAACGTCGTGAGCCTTAAGCTTGGTGACGGCCTCTTTTGAGGTTGGCTTGATCGGATCTGAGACGGCCAACAAACCTGCCAATGCGCCGTCGACGGCGAGGTAGACAATACTGATGCCGTCAAGTCGCAATACCTCAGCGCGCTCTTGTAGGGGGCTGGTGGTCACGCCTGCGGCTTCCATCAACGCGGTGTTCCCCAGCTGGAGCTTTTTGCCATCGACAACGCCACTGACCCCGATACCCGAATCAGACTCAAAGGATTCCGGCTTGGTCAGCTTGATGTTCTCGGATCTGGCGTGATCGACGATCGCATGTGCTAAAGGATGCTCGCTGCCCTGATCAAGGCTGGCAGCCAGGTGAAGGACGTCGTCGCGATTGAAGGTGGGAGTGGCCTCCACGCTGTGAAACACGGGCCGTCCCTCTGTCAGGGTGCCTGTCTTGTCGACAACCAGCGTGTCGATTCTGCAAAGGCTCTCAATCGCACTGGCATCTCTGAACAAAACACCCATGCTTGCTGCTTTACCTGTCGACACCATGATCGACATAGGCGTAGCAAGTCCCAACGCACAGGGACAAGCGATGATCAGCACGGCGACAGCGTTGATTAGACCAAACACCCAACTGGGCTCAGGGCCGAAAAGCCCCCAACCGATAAATGTCATTATCGCAATCGTGATAACACCCATCACGAAGTAGCCGGCAATCGAGTCGGCCATTCGTTGCATCGGAGCCTTGGAACGCTGAGCTCTCGCGACCATCTGTACGATCTGGGACAGCATGGTTTCGGCACCGACCTTCTGCGCCTCCATTACCAGGCTTCCATGCGTATTCAGCGTGGCACCGATCAGGCTATCTCCAGCTTTCTTCATTACCGGGACTGGCTCGCCAGTGAGCATCGACTCATCCACCGCACTTTCACCCTCAAGTACCGAACCATCAACTGGCACCTTTTCACCTGGTCTGACCCGTAAGTGGTCTCCCAGGTGCACATGGGTGAGAGGAATATCTTCCTCCTGGCCATCGGCATTGATCCGACGTGCAGTTTTGGGCGAAAGGCCGAGAAGAGATTTAATGGCGGCGGAAGTTTGTGATCGGGCTTTGAGCTCAAGGATCTGCCCAAGCAACGTGAGCGAGATGATGACCGCTGCCGCTTCGAAGTAAACGCCGATACGTCCATCTTGCATGAAATTGGCGGGAAAACTTTGGGGGAAGAGCGTTGCTATGACGCTGTACAGATAAGCTGCGGCGGTGCCCAACCCAATCAGAGTCCACATGTTGGGACTGCGATTTTTAACCGAGGCCAGTCCCCTTACAAAAAAAGGCCATCCTGCCCATAAGGTCACGGGTGTCGCCAGAGCGAACTCGATCCAGTTTTGAGCTGAACCATGAAGAAGTTGTAACGAGTGACCCGCCATCGCGAGCACGGTTACGACCACGGTTAAGGGCAGCGACCACCAGAAGCGGCGATTGAAATCCCGGAGTTCAGGATTTTCTTCTTCATCAAGCGCCGGCATGACAGGCTCTAGTGCCATGCCACATTTAGGACAGTTACCGGGTCCGGTCTGCCGTATTTCAGGATGCATCGGGCACGTAAATTCAGCGCCCGTTTGTACCGCAGACTCCGGCGTTGTGCTGCCTGACTCGTCGCGCGCCACGTGGCCACTGTAGCGCTCAGGGTCCGCTCGAAACTTCTCCTGGCATTTCAGGCTACAGAACCGATACGTCTGTCCCTGGTAAGTCTCAGCAAATTTACTCGACGAAGTGACTGCCATTCCACACACCGGGTCATGTAGATCAGCATCATCCCGGGAAGCAGCATGGGTGTGATTATGGTCGTGATGGCCAGAGGTGGTAGGCATGTCTATTCCCCTTGTAAGGTGCTACTAGAAATGAGCATATTCAGTACAACGATTATTTGCGGCTCCACAGTGGTGCGGTGATGTTTCCGCACGGACCCCGGCTGAGTAAGCGTTGCTATGTTACTTGCGACTTAGCGTAGCCAACTCTTGCGTCGGGCCGGCAGAAATAGCCGACTCCGGTTTATTTCAGATCAAACTCGCCGACCATTCCCGATTGGTAATGCCCCGGCACGTTGCAGGCAAACTGAAGCCCTGCACTGTCGTTGAAGGTCCAGATCAGCTCTTGGGTTGAGCCAGGCTCAATCAGGACACTGTTAGGGTCGTCATGCTCCATTGCGACCATCTTCATTCCGCCCATGCCGTGGCTCATGCCGCTCATCTTCCCGGTACCGGTAGGGCTTAGTGTTCCGTTCTTGAACATGCTTGCCATTTCTTTCTGGTGTGCTGCATGAGCAGCGGCTTTGCCGATGTTGAACTCATGCAGCAGCGAACCCTCGTTGCGAAGGACAAAGCGGATTGTTTCACCAGGTTTTACGTCGATGCTTTTAGGCTTGAAAAAAATGTCGCCCATCTCGACCTCTACAGTGCGGGTAACGTCAGAGGCCACACCAGGCTGGCCTATGTCGTCTTGTCCATGCCCAGCATTAGCCATAGCCGTAGCAGCGAAAAAAAGGGTCATTGCTGCGATGAACGGGGTAGCGAGCGTAGTTTTCATGGTGACCTCAGGAATACGTGGGAACATTGGCTATGCTAATGATGCTCAGCTGCCAGCTAACTGACTTGGGCATTACTTCTTTGTCAGTTTTCTAAATAGATACGGCGTCCAATTGACGCCGCAACAAGATGCTGACAAGTACTTATCCTGGGGGCGTTTATTGATGGTTTTCTGAAAGCATCAATTTGTGCTCGCGCTGCATCTGGCGCAAAACGTCGTCAACAATTTTGTCGTGCTTCTCCATCCAGGCTAGATGCTGTTGGGGTGACATTGAGGCATCTGGGTGATCGTTGTGGAGCTGGCTCATGATGTCGCCAAGCATCTTCATGTGTTCTGCCATGTGGACGTGACGCTCTCCTTCAGGGGCTTGTTCAGCTTTCATCAACGTGGCCTCGGCCTTGTCGCGCAAACCTTCCATACGCTCAATCACACGATCTCCGCCGCTTTCAGCCCACACAGAAGCCGAGACCAGTATCGAGCTTACAAAAAACAGCATTTTCAGGTGGTTCATCGGGGTAGCTCCTCATGAGGGAATCCGACTTCCATACGATTCATCGCTCAGAGGTCGGTCGAGCACCAATGAAGTGCTCATGTCTGAACCCTAGCCAGCACTCGCTGACATCTACCTGAAGCCAAGATTACTTTTCTGTCAGTTGCTGGTTGGCTGCCAGTTTTCGTTGCAGACTCCGCTTAACCTTTATCTGAGAACGACCTCATGAGACTTCTTGTCGCTGAAGACGAACCAAAAATAGGTATCTATTTGCAGCAAGGGCTCAACGAGGCCGGGTTCAATGTCGACCGTTTCACGAATGGAAAAGAGGCGCTTCAGCACGCTTTGAGCGAAGCCTATGATCTGCTGATTCTCGACGTCATGATGCCGGGTTTGGATGGCTGGGAAGTCCTGCAGAAGGTGCGCGCTTCCGGGAAAGACGTCCCGGTGCTTTTTCTCACCGCCAGAGACCGCGTTGAAGACCGAGTGAAGGGACTTGAACTCGGTGCGGATGACTATCTGATCAAACCCTTCGCGTTTTCTGAATTGCTTGCTCGAGTCAGAACGCTGCTGCGTCGCGGTAGCAGCGCACCTTCGCAAACCTTTATGAAACTGGCTGACCTTGAAGTGGACCTGCTCAAGCGTCGAGCCATCCGAGGAGGCAAACGCATAGACCTTACGGCCAAAGAGTTCGCGTTGCTTGAGCTTCTGCTGCGTCGTCGAGGGGAGGTGCTGCCAAAGTCTCTTATCGCCTCCCAGGTTTGGGATATGAACTTCGACAGCGATACCAACGTTATCGAGGTTGCAGTGAGACGGCTCAGGGCCAAGATAGACGACGATTTTGAGGTCAAGTTGATTCATACCTCAAGGGGAATGGGTTACATGCTCGATGCACCAGATTCGGAGTCGTGATGAACCGGATGTCCCTGACGACTCGTATGAGTCTGATGTTTATGCTCGCGGTAACGGCCGTGCTCACGGTCGCCGGACTCAGTTTCAATAACCTCAGCCGGCATCATTTCAAGATGCTGGATCAGCAGGCATTGTACGAAAAACTCCACTCGACCCAGCGGATCTTGTCCGGGCTGAGCAACATCGATCAATTCAGCGAGGCTAAACCGGAGTTAGAAGCGCTGCTGGGCGCACACCGTGATTTGACTGCGCTTATCATCGATGGCGACGGCAAGGTGCTGTTTGCGGATCCCGGCCCGGTCGACGTTCCGAAGGCGTTTCGAACAACCACAAACACAACCGTCTGGGAATGGCGGGAGCAAGAGCAGATGTTCCGTGGTGTGACTGCGCAATCCGTAGTGACGGGACAAGAAAGGCCATTAACTGTCATGTTGATTTTTGACGTTACGCAGCATATGTCCTTTTTCGAGACGCTCGAACGATGGTTTTGGATAGGGTTGGTGATCAGCGCATTGGTCAGTGCTGCACTCGGCTGGATGGTAGCTAGCAGTGGCATGCGGCCTATCCGCCAGGTCACACGGGTTGCTGCCTCCATGTCAGCAAAATCACTCAAGGAGCGTATTCCCCTGGCACCCGTTCCGAAAGAGCTTCAACAGATGGTGTTGTCGTTCAACGCCATGTTATCCAGGCTCGACGATGCATTTGTCCGGTTATCCAACTTTTCGGCAGACATTGCCCACGAACTACGGACCCCCGTGAGCAACTTGATGACCCACACTGAAGTGGTGCTTTCGAGAAAAAGAAACATCGAGGACTACGAAGACAATTTGTACTCCAATCTTGATGACTTGAAGCGCATGAGCCGGATGATTGATGACATGCTTTTTCTGGCGAAATCTGACAATGGTCTAATTACGCACGAGAGCAAGCCAATAGACCTGGTGGCTGTCGTGGAAAAATTGCTTGAGTACTACCGCCTGTTGGCTGATGAACGAGGGATCGAGCTCAAGGTTTCAGGACGGGGGAGCGTGCGAGGTGATGTTCTTATGCTCCACCGAGCGATTTCCAATCTGCTCTCAAATGCGCTGCGCTACACCTATGAAGGGACGTCAATCAGTGTCGATATTCAGCACAAGGATGCGTCGGTAACGGTTGTCGTGGAAAACTATGGTGAGCCCATTGCCCCCGAACACCTTGAAAAGCTGTTTGATCGTTTTTATCGCGTGGACCCAGCGCGGCGAGAAGGAAGTCCGAGCAACGCAGGGCTAGGTCTGTCAATTACCCGATCAATTGTCGAAGCGCACAATGGCAAGATCTGGTGTACGTCAGGCGACGGGAAAACGGCTTTTCATCTTGAGTTTCCGGCCGTCGATTCAACGGTTAGCTGAGCGACGAACATTTGTGATCATCGGCGGGTTGGCGTTCTGCGCTTAGCTACGCCTCTGCGGATTTTGTAGATCGATTTAACTCCCCGGTCCTGCGGTATGCCGTCTCTTTTCCAGGCCTTGCTACGCTCAACGACTAGATGCCAAACATCGGATCAAGCTGACTGAAATGTAATCGAACAGTTTGTGATCGTGTGGCATCGTGTTCTCGCACTGTAACGTTAGGGCTAGCGAGTTTCTCCTGTTCAACCTGGCGAAGAGGACGGGGGCTCCGAGTTAATCAACAGTGGTTTTTAAAGAAATTAAAAACTAGTTCCTCCCAAAAAACCTCGAATCAACAGCGCTTGCTGTGAGGAGTCTTGCATGTCATTCCTTAAAACTACGTCCGTGGCCGTTGCAATCACTGCTGGTTTGCTTCTGAGTGCAGTGGCCCAGGCACATCCGAAACTACTTTCTTCCACTCCGGCAGAAGGCTCGGATGCGGCGGCTCCGTCGAAAATCGAACTGCATTTTTCTGAGAATCTCACCACTCAGTTTTCCGGTGCAAAGCTGATCATGACCGACATGCCTGGCATGCCTAACTCCCCCATGGGTGTAAAGGCCGCTGTCGCTGCTGGTGGTGATCCGAAAACGATGGTGATTACGCCGGCTGCACCGCTGACCACCGGTACCTACAAAGTTGAATGGCGTGCAGTGTCTTCGGACACCCACCCGATCACCGGCAACTTTTCATTCAAAGTGAAATGATCCATGAGCGACTCATTAAATATCGTGGTTCGCTTTGCTCTCTATTTTGACCTGATGTTGTTATTTGGACTGGCCATATTCGGCTTGTACAGTCTCAGGGGAAAGGAAAGGGTATCGGGCACGGTCTTGAACTTTGAGTCGCTTCTTTACGGTACTTCTATTGCAGGTGTAGCTCTGTCCCTTGCTGCGATGTTGTTGCTTGCAAAAGCAATGAGCGGTGTATCGGAGCTTATGGAGCTACATCACCACATTTTTGAAATGGTCATCATGGGCACCGATGTTGGGTTGACCTGGATGGTTCGGATAGCCGCCTTGGTGGGGGCAATTCTGGGCGTCGCGTTGAATAAACGATATCCGACACCCAGCCTCTGGATCGTCACCGCCTGTGGAGCAATCGCGTTGGCCACGCTAGCCTGGACAGGGCATGGTGCCATGGACGAAGGCAGCCGCCGCTACTGGCATTTTCTCAGCGACATTTTCCATTTATTAGCGGCAGGTGGCTGGTTGGGTGCTCTAGCGGCCTTCGCTCTACTGCTGCGGTTGAAATCGCTGAAGGGTGAGGAGGAAGCACGTATTCTTGCCCGCGTGCTGACTGGCTTTGAGTCGGCCGGCGGTGTGATTGTTGCGATCATAAGCGTTACGGGAGTTGTAAATTATCTTTTCATCGTCGGTCCCAACCTTGATGAGGTCATGCTCAGTACCTATGGTCAGTTGCTGTTTTTGAAGATCCTGCTCTTTGCCGGGATGATCGTTTTAGCGACGCTGAACCGCTTTCACTTAAGCCCGCTATTGGAGCGCTCGGTTCGCAATGGTCAATACTCTGTAGCGGTCAATGCCTTGCGCCGCAGCATGAAATTCGAATTCCTGATGGCAATCCTCATCATCTGTCTTGTCGCATGGTTAGGCACGCTAAGTCCTGAAATGGAAATGAGCGCGCAATAGAGGTTTCTGGCAGCTAACCAAGAAGCCTAGAACGTGATTGTTAGCACCATTTCTACTGGCTACACTTCAGCCCATGACACGCTATCTACGGCTTTGCCTGATTTTCCTGATTAGCCTGGCGCTTCCCTTCAGCGGGATGGCGGGTGTTCAGGCGCCGACAGAGCCGTGCCCCATGCAAACCATGGGCATGGCGATGATGGACGGCATGGGCCAAGACTGCTGCCATGACATGAAAAGCCCAACCGAGCACGGTAAACCCTGTAAGCCGGGCCAGGAGTGCAAGACCGGCGGCATGCTGCAAGTCTCCATCATCAAGCCTCCGGTGACCCTGTCGAGCCCCCTCGCAGCGTCCATCTCCATAGATTCCCATCCTGTGCAAACCCCATCAGGGGTATGGCGACCTCCCCGCATTTGATTCCTGTACCACACTGAGCCTCATTCCGCGTCAGGCGGTATGGGATATCTGCGTGCATCTCTCATGAAGCACGCAGTGGATCATCACAGGAATCGTGAACATGAAATCCAAGTGCTATTGCACAGGGCGGCCCCTCGTGGCCATCTTGGCGGCAAGCGTATTGGCCACGCCGAGTTTCGCTGCTGCGTTGACACTCGATGATGCTTTGCAACTGGCTGAAACCAATGCGCCGTCGCTGACTGCACAAGATGCAAAAATTCGTGCCGCCACTAGCGCAGCCATCCCAGCCGGGGAACTACCCGATCCCAAGTTGCTGGTAGGTATACAGAACTATCCCATTGGGGGGCCGGATCGCTGGAGCATCGATCAGGACTTCATGACCATGCAAATGGTCGGTGTCAGTCAGGAAATGCCCAACAGCGCCAAACGAAAAGCCCGAATTGAGGTTGCTGATGCAGCCATTGAGCGCGCTGCCGCTGAGCGTCAGGTCGAACGTCTAAAGGTTCGTCAGGCCACGGCGCTGGCCTGGATCAGCAGCTATTCCGTTGAGCGTAAAGACGCGCTGTTCCAGGACTTCTATAGGGAAAACCGCCTGCTGGCCGATACCGTCCGCGCGCAGATTGCCGGTGGCCGCGCTCAACCTGCTGATGCCGTCACGCCCAAACAGGAGGCGGCACAACTGGAAGAGCAGCAGGACGATCTGATTCGCCAGCGATCGCAAGCCCGATCAGCTTTGAAGCGCTGGATTGGACCAGCCGCAAACGATAAACCCGTGGGCAGCTTGCCTGAATGGCCTGTAGAAGCCTCTGGTTACTCTCATAAGGTTCAACATCACCCAGAATTGGCTGCGTTTGCCCCAATGACCCGCGAAGCGCAGGCCAGGGTCCGCGAGGCCGAAGCGGAAAAGCGGTCTGATTGGAGCTGGGAAGTCGACTATCAGCATCGCGGCCGAGAGTTCGGCGACATGGTCAGCGTGCAGTTTTCATGGGATCTACCACTGTTTCCTGACTCGCGACAAAACCCAAAAATCGCAGCCAAGCATGCGGAACTCAATCAGCTTGAGGCTGAGCGTGAAGTCCTTTCACGCGAGCACACCCAGCAATTGGAGGATGAGTTAGCGGACTATGAGCGCCTGAACCGCGCCGTTCATCGAGCCAAGACCAGCCTGCTCCCTTTGGCTAAAGAAAAGGTCGAGCTCACTATGGCCAGCTATCGCGCCGGCAAAGGCGATCTGAACTCCGTCGTGGCCGCTCGGCGCGAGCTTATCGAAGCCCGTCTCAAGCAGATTGATGTTGAAGAGCAGCGTGCTCTCACCAGCGCTCGCCTGTATTTCGCCTATGGGGAGTCCGCTCAATGATCTCTCGAACATGGAAAGGGGTTTTTGTTGTCAGCATCTCAATTGCCTTGGGCGTTGCCGGTGGTTACTGGTTGGCCCAACCGAGGGTGAGCGCAGTACCGGATGCAGCATCGGAGCCGAAGCCGGAGCCATCAGTCGATCGCAAGGTTCTGTATTGGTACGACCCCATGTACCCACAACAGAAATTCGATAAGCCGGGTAAGTCGCCCTTCATGGACATGGAGATGGTCCCTCAGTACGCGGATAGCAAGGGGGACAGCGCCACTGTTCGCATTGATCCAAGCCTGACCCAGAATCTTGGTGTGCGACTGGCTACGGTCAATCGAGGTGTGTTTGCTTCGAGTCTGGACGTTGTCGGTGTATTGACCTTCAACGAGCGTGACGTCGCCGTCATCCAGGCCCGTACGGCGGGTTTCGTCGAGCGCGTGTATGCCCATGCTCCTGGCGATGTGATCAAAGCCAACGCCGCCTTGGCGGATATTCTTGTCCCGGAGTGGGCTGCGGCTCAGGAGGAGTTTCTCGCACTCAAGCGTAGCGGCGATGCGGGCTTGCTGGCAGCGGCTCGCCAGCGTTTGCGGCTTACCGGGATGCCGGCGGCATCGATTACTCAAGTAGAGCGCAGTGGCAAAGTCCAACCGAACCTGACCCTCACCAGCCCTATCAGTGGGGTGTTGCAAGAACTCGATGTGCGCGAAGGTATGACAGTGGCTGCCGGCCAAACGCTGGCACGCGTGAATGGGTTGAGTAACGTCTGGCTGGCTCTGGCGGTCCCGGAGACTGAATCCGGGTCGATCCAGCTGGGCCAAGTGGCTGAGGCGCGTTTGGCCGCGTTCCCAGGCGTCGTGCTCAACGGCGTGGTAAGCGCGATTCTTCCAGAAACCAATCCCGATAGTCGCACCCTTCGCGTGCGCGTCGAATTGCCTAATCCGCAAGGCCGTCTCAGGCCGGGCATGACCGCACGCGTGAGCCTTAATCGCGCGACGGAGCAAAGTGTGCTGTGGGTGCCGAGCGAGGCGGTCATTCGCACCGGTCGACGTGCTCTGGTGATGCTCGCTGAAGACGCCGGTCGCTATCGTCCCGTGGAGGTGCAACTTGGGCAGGAAAGCGATGGCAAGACGGCGATATTGAAAGGCTTGGAAGAGGGCCAAAAAGTGGTTAGCTCTGGCCAGTTCCTGCTCGACTCAGAGGCCAGTCTTAAAGGCATCGTTGCCAAATCAGCGGAACCTTCACCCACCAGTGCCGCCGCCGGTTTGCATGAAGCGGATGGGAAAATCGTTGAGATCAACGATAAAGAAGTCACTCTCGCTCACGGCCCTTTTAAGACGCTGGGCATGCCTGGCATGACGATGACGTTCCCGCTCGCCAATCCCGCTCTGATGCAGGGCCTTAAAACGGGCGACAAGGTCCGGATAGGTGTGAATCAGACCGACGACGGCTTGCGCGTTGAGCGTCTGGACAAATCAGGGGGCCAGCCATGATTGCCGCCCTGATTCGTTGGTCAGTAACCAACCGATTCCTGGTGCTACTGGCGACGCTGTTCATCACGGCCTGGGGCATTTGGTCGGTGCAGAGCACGCCCATTGATGCGCTACCAGACTTGTCCGATGTGCAGGTGATCATCCGCACCCCGTATCCTGGACAAGCACCCCAGATTGTCGAGAACCAGGTCACCTATCCGTTGGCCACCACCATGCTCTCAGTGCCAGGCGCCAAGACGGTGCGTGGTTACTCGTTCTTCGGTGACAGCTTTGTCTATGTGCTGTTCGAAGACGGCACTGACTTGTATTGGGCTCGCTCGCGGGTGTTGGAGTACTTGAGCCAAGTACAAAGCCGCTTGCCGGCCAGCGCCAAACCGGCGTTGGGGCCAGATGCGACAGGCGTGGGATGGATCTTCCAGTACGTGCTGGTGGATCGCACTGGCGGGCATGATCTGGCGCAGCTACGCGCACTTCAGGACTGGTTCCTAAAGTTTGAGCTCAAGACCCTGCCCAATGTGGCGGAAGTGGCCACTGTGGGCGGCATGGTCAAGCAGTACCAGGTGCAGCTTGATCCGCTCAAACTGGCCAGCCTTGGTATTACGCAGGCCGAGGTGACCGAAGCGATCGGCAAGGCCAATCAGGAAACGGGTGGCGCGGTGCTGGAGATGGCAGAGACCGAGTTCATCGTGCGTGCATCCGGCTACCTGAAGACGCTCAATGATTTTCGGGCGATCCCACTCAAGCTGGGATCGGGCGGTGTGCCGGTGAACTTGGGCGATGTCGCCACGATCCAGTTGGGGCCGGAGATGCGCCGTGGCATCACCGAACTCGACGGCGAAGGCGAGACGGTTGGCGGCGTGGTGATTTTGCGCAGCGGTAAGAATGCTCGCGAGACCATTGCGGCGGTCAAAACCAAACTCGACGAACTGAAAAGCAGCCTGCCGGCCGGGGTGGAAATCGTCACCACCTACGATCGCAGCAAGCTGATCGACCGTGCTGTGGAAAATCTCAGCCACAAGCTCATCGAAGAGTTCATCGTTGTCGCATTGGTTTGCGGGATCTTTCTTTGGCACCTGCGCTCGTCCCTGGTGGCGATCATTTCCCTGCCGGTCGGTGTGCTGATGGCCTTTATTGTCATGCGCTACCAAGGGATTAACGCGAACATCATGTCCTTAGGCGGGATAGCCATCGCCATCGGCGCCATGGTCGATGCTGCTGTGGTAATGATCGAAAACGCACACAAGAAGATTGAGGCCTGGCACGTCGCCAATCCTGGTGAGGAACTGAAGGGTGAGCGTCATTGGCATGTAATGACCGAAGCAGCGGCTGAAGTTGGACCAGCTCTATTCTTCTGTTTGTTGATCATCACCCTTTCGTTCATTCCGGTGTTCACCCTGCAAGCGCAAGAGGGGCGGTTGTTCGGCCCGCTGGCTTTTACCAAAACCTACGCCATGGCCGCAGCAGCAGGATTGTCAGTGACCTTGGTGCCGGTGTTGATGGGCTATTGGATTCGGGGACGGATTCCTAGTGAAAAAAACAACCCGCTGAACCGCTGGCTCATCCGGATCTACCAGCCGGGTCTGGATGCAGTGTTGCGGCGACCGAAGATCACGCTGCTGGTGGCGGCGTTGGTGTTTTTTAGTGCGCTATGGCCAATGTCGCGCTTGGGTGGCGAGTTTCTTCCGCCTTTGAATGAGGGCGACCTGCTCTATATGCCTTCGGCCCTGCCTGGATTGTCCGCACATAAAGCGGCGCAACTGCTGCAACAGACCGACCGCCTGATCAAAACCGTGCCGGAGGTCGAACATGTCTTCGGTAAAGCGGGACGTGCCGAAACTGCCACCGACCCGGCGCCGCTGGAGATGTTCGAAACCACTATCCAGTTCAAGTCACAGGAGCAATGGCGCCCAGGCATGACTCAGGAAAAACTGGTGGAGGAGCTGGACCGAGTGGTGCGGGTTCCTGGGCTGACCAATATCTGGATACCACCGATTCGCAACCGAATCGACATGCTGGCTACGGGGATCAAAAGTCCGATTGGTGTAAAGATTGCCGGCACCAATCTGACGGAGATTGATTCCGCGACTCAAGCGGTCGAGCGAGTGGCCAAGGGCGTACCCGGTGTCAGTTCGGCTCTGGCCGAGCGATTAACCGGTGGACGTTACATCGACGTGGATATCGACCGAGAAGCCGCCGCCCGATACGGACTGAATATCGCCGATGTGCAGTCAATCGTGGCCGGCGCTATCGGCGGTGAAAATGTGGGCGAGACCATTGAAGGGCTTGCACGCTTCCCTATCAACGTCCGTTACCCTCGGGAGTGGCGGGATTCGCTTGGCGCTTTGGAGCAGTTGCCAATTTACACCCCGCTAGGCAGCCAGATCACCCTTGGCACAGTGGCGAAGATCAAGGTCAACGACGGGCCGCCGATGCTCAAAAGTGAAAACGCACGGCCTTCAGGCTGGGTGTACATCGACGTGCGCGGCCGGGACATTGCCTCCGTAGTCGCCGATTTGCGCCGGCTCGTCAGCGAGCAGGTCAAGTTGCAGCCCGGCATGAGCCTGAGCTACTCAGGTCAGTTCGAATTTCTTGAGAGGGCCAACGCACGACTAAAACTGGTGGTCCCTGCCACGCTGCTGATCATCTTCGTGCTGCTTTACCTGACATTTGCCCGCTTTGACGAGGCCCTGCTGATTATGGCCACGCTGCCATTTGCCCTCACGGGCGGTGCATGGTTTCTTTATCTTTTGGGATTCAACCTGTCGGTTGCCACCGGGGTCGGCTTTATCGCCTTGGCCGGCGTTTCTGCCGAATTTGGCGTGATCATGCTGCTCTACCTGAAAAATGCCTGGGCCGAGCGTCAAGACCTCGGTGACGACACAGAACGCGAGTTAATGGCCGCGATTCGTGAAGGCGCTGTGCAGCGCGTTCGACCCAAGGCCATGACCGTGGCGGTGATTATCGCTGGTTTGTTACCTATACTTCTGGGAAGCGGTACCGGCAGCGAGGTGATGAGCCGCATTGCCGCCCCGATGATTGGCGGTATGGTCACGGCGCCCTTGCTGTCGCTGTTTGTCATTCCAGCGGCCTATCAGCTCATGCGCCGCCGAAACCTATCCGCTGAGCTTGGCAGGGACTGACGCGTAGAAAATGTACAAAAGGGGCTGCACTTGCAGCCTCGTTTGCTCTGCACAGCTCGTTTTCATCAGTCCTGTTCGCGATGTGTATTGAAATTAGCGAGTTTATGTCTTTTGCATAAACTCGCTAATTTCGATACATACGCTGTGGTCAGTGCCATGACCCACCAGCACTTGCCTGAGAACGAACGCTGCCACCACTGTGTTTCGATGACCCAGAAAAGCATTCTGACTCAAAGCCGACTCAGCATTCGTCACCCACAGATCTCTCTTGAAATGGAGGCAAATGACCTTAATATGATCTTATCTTGCCATCATCGTTTTCAATCATGGATGTTTCTCGGGGGTAGGTCGGAATGGCAGAACAAGAAGACGCTAAGCCCGCAAGCGGGCGCTTCAACACAAATGATGAGACGAAGCGGATCGTATGGACACAGACCGCTGGTCATTGTGAACTGTGCGGTACGGATCTGACGTTCGACTATCGTGCCGGCAAGCCAATGAGATGGGGCGAAGTGGCGCATATTCTGCCCGCCAGTCCCAAAGGCCCTCGGGGACGCGCCGATCATGATGCTGAGGCGCACACAAACGATACCGCTAATCTGATGCTCCTGTGCCCAGGTTGTCATGACAAAATTGATCGTGACGCAGATGGGTATCCTGAAAATGATTTGAGTGGTTTACACCAAGCGTACCTGGAACGCATCCGACTCGCCGCAACGACCCCCGATGGTGGTAGAGCCATTCCTCTCATCGTCCAAAGTCAGCATTTTCAGACAATCAACGATATTCCCGTTCGCGATCTGTTGACTGCGATGTCCGCCGAGGGATTAACCGCCTTCGATCAAGGCATCAAAATCACTTTCCCTGCGCCCGGACCACGCGGCCGCGACGCTACCTATTGGCAAAACGTCAAAGACAGCATCCAGTATGAGCTGGAACAGCAACTCAAGCGTCGCGGCGGCACCTACGGCGATTCGCCTGCGCTGGCAGTAGTCGGCTTGGCCGACATCCCGGCTTTGATGATGCTGGGCCAGAGTATCGGCGACCGTTCCAAGCGCTTGATCTTCTCCTTTCACCGCGAACATCGTTTGCGCTGGCCCGATCAGTCCGCCGAGCCGCCCGCTTTTTTGTTTACACCTCCCCCCGAAGGCGACGGGCCACTGGCGCTGGTGCTTTCTATTTCTGCGCAAGTCCCAGTTCGCGACGTGACTGACGCTCTGCCCGGTGCACGTATTGCAGAGCTGGCGATCCCAGAACCAAGCTATGCGATGGTACAGAACCGTCGAGTGATTCATGCCTTTCGCGACGCACTTCAAATACGGCTGAGCCAGCTTGAAGCTCTGACTCCTGACCCTATCCACGTCTTCGCCGCAATTCCTGCGGCATTGGCCATCGAGTTTGGCGCGTTGCTCACAACGCAGCATCAACATACGTACCTGATCTTCGATCGGGACAAAGAAAACCATGATCGGTTTACGCAAACACTGCAATTGGGCTCGGTGGCCCAGGAGGCTAGGTAAATGCTATTGAGCAACGAACAGACCAAGCGCAGCAGTTGGGAATATTTTCTGCTTCGCGCCGCGCGGGAGATCTCGCTGTCGGAAGCGCAGTACGAAAAAATCAATGACCGCTACTCCCAACTGGAAAAAATCCTCTCGGCTTCCGACAACCCGCTGCTCGCAGAGGCCCACATCTTTGTTCAAGGCTCGATGCGGCTGAAAACGACCATCAAGCCAATCCCGGGCGCGCCTGCGGATCTGGACACCATTGATGCGGACGCGATTATCTGGCTCCCTCACGCTCAAGGCGCTAGTGCGAAGGAAGTTTTAGAAGCGATTGAGCAGCGTTTTAGGGAAGGCTCCCGCGTTCAGGAAGAAGTTAAACAGTTACGTCGTGGCATCCGCATCGTTTATGCCGACGAAAATCCAGGCTTCCACATCGACGTCACGCCTGCCCGCGCAATCAACGGAAATGGCGAAGCAAACGGCGAGGGAAAGCTGGAGGTTCCAGATCGGGTCACAGGGTGGAAAGCAAGCAGCCCTATCCCGTACTCGAATTGGTTACAGGTTGCCTCCGCCCAGGAAATCTCTCTGGAAAGCTTGGTAGTTGCCAAAAGCCAGCGAATGCTCGATGCCGCGACACAAGATCCTTTGCCGCATTATCAGGATTACATCGATCAAGATCCCCTGCGTGCGACCATAAAGCTGCTCAAGCGGCATCGCGATGAATGGGCCATCACCACAAGGAGCGCTGATACTCGCCCCATATCTGCGGTCATCACCACCCTGGCCACTCACGCATATCTTGATGTCGTGAAGGAATCGCAGTCGAAGCCTTTGGCTCCGCTCGATGCAATTTTGGAAATCGTCCGCAGAATGCCGCAGCACATCGCGCATAGAGGAAACGATTGCTTTGTCTGCAACCCTGCCGATAACGGCGAAAACTTTGCAGAAAAGTGGAATCGACCAGGCGAAGGGCAAGGCTATCGCCAAGCATTTGCCAAGTGGCATGCGGACGCCAGTGCATCCGTATCACTGGGTTTGGAAAGTTTTGAATCCAATGATTCCTTTGCCGAAGCAGTGAAAAAGAATTTCGGTATTGCACCGGCACTCATTACGGCAGTGAACAATGAAATCCCTGCGAATTGGACCATGCCCGGCCGACCGGATGGCACTACTCGAAACTCTGCTTCGATGGGTTCGCTCTTCGGAGGGGCCAGCGGTGGCGCAACCTCTCAGTCGAGCGTAAAGCCAGTTGGACGTCTTGGTTGATCCTATTACGACGCCATTGCAGCGCGGAATCGCCGCACTGCGAAATACCCTAGGTCAGGACGCTGCCGATGCATTGCTCCAGCCCGCACCCATGCGGGCTGACGAAGCGGCGTCCTTTTACTTTCCCTTGCCCATCGATTACACGGGGCAGGAGCGGCGACTGCGTATTGGTTTCCCCTCCAATTTTCCCCGTGGGCTTTTGCGGCTGAACGTCGAACCCTCTCCATGGCTGGTTTGGCCGCATGCCACCAGGTCGGGGCTTTGCCTTCATGGCTTTCAGGAACGCCCCATCATGGGCTCCCCGGAGGTTGTGGTAGAGGACAGCCTTGCTCGCTTGGCACAGATCGTTTCGTTGTCCAAGCTGGGATCAAGCCAGGCAACGCGCGATATCGAATTTCAGAATGAGATCACTACCTACTGGTCTTTTCAGCACGGTCAGTCATTCCAGAACCTTTTACTGTTGGATCGACCTCAGGCTGCCTCGCAGTTGTTTGCACTCAGCGATCCGCGCCGGGCTGTGCCATCCGGTCAGGAAACGGTTTGGTTAGCATCGAACGTAGCTGCACTCAAAGGGCATTACCGACGGGTTGTCGGGCGTTCCGCTGTCATTCGCGCGGCCGAAACTCCCGGTTTTTACGTCAAGCTTCAGACTTATCCGGATATCCGCACCCCGGATCCAGAAGATTTATTGCCGTGGCTAACGCCCCACCTTAAACCCGACGATGCCGAGCAATTGCTGGCATGGTTTGAGCAGAATGGAACATTGGCGAGTCGATGGATTGTTCTGGAGCTTCCAGGAGGGGCAGATGCTCCAACATATTGCCTGAATGTGCGCTCGCTCGGCGTACAGCAGGAGCGGGGGGCAAAGTTTGGCCTGCGTACAGCGCGGCGCCGGCCAGCTATCGCAAATGCACATCCACCGGCGCTCGTCCGGGCAACTACCCTGGACGTGCTTGATCGAGCGTCCATTCTGTCCCGCGATATAAGCGGCACCGCACAGCGCCTGGAAAATACTCGGGTAGTTTGCGTTGGTGTTGGCTCGCTAGGCAGTGCGGTCGCAATACAGTTGGCACGATCCGGTGTCGGCCACCTTACTCTCATCGATCCTGACACCTTGGTGTCAGCCAATCTGGGGAGGCACGTTCTGGGAGCGGATAGTCTAGGGAGACTGAAAGCGTCAGCGTTAAGGGACAAGATTCTGTTAGATCTTCCGACGACAGAATGCACCGCATATTCGACTTTTGCCGAAGTGGTAATGAGCAGCAAACCAGAAGTGTTCGATAACGCAGATCTGGTGGTGATCACGACAGCAGACTGGCAGTCGGAAGTCACTGTATGGCGAGTCAAATCCAGCGGTGCTCCTTGGGGGCTTGTACAAGCCTGGAGCGAACCGCATACCCAGGTAGGTCATGCGCTATTTGCACCAGCCGGCACCTTTGATGGCCGTCATCTATTCACGGACGTCGGCGATTTCGTGCATAGATTTACAGAGTGGCCGGGAGGAGGTGTTGTTCCGCTGCCCGCCTGTGGGGAGAGCTTCATCCCAGGCGGCTCACTGGGGATGACCAATATCGCCTCTATGGTGTCGCACACGGCCCTACGCGCATTAACTGGCAACATCGCCACTGCATCTTGGATCAGCAGCATTTACAGACCTGAAGATGTGCTGAGCCTGGGAGGCCAATACCAAGGGCCCAAACTGCCAGAGGGGGCGCAGCAAATCCTACTCGAGCGTGGATGGCCGGAAGATAAGGACGAAACGGTATGACGGATATCGCATGGCGCTGGCGATGGCCGGATGTGAATTCCGAGCTATTGGTGTCCCAAGCTGTCGCGGACATCTTGGTTAGTCATCGGCAGGGCCTTTTTGGCGTGGAGCGAGGGGGACAGTTATTCGTCAACCCGGTTGATCCGAAAGGGTTGCTGCTGGCCTTAGCCACGGTGCCCCATCGCGCCGATCGATCAGGCTGGTCTTGGCTAGAGTTGGATGCGGAGCGGTGCCGCCAGGAGATCCAGGCTGCCAACGAACAAGGGTTGCGTCTGGTAGGGTATTGGCATACGCATCCCCAATCCGTTCCGGTGATCTCTCCGGCAGACATCGGCAGCTTCTCCAAATTTGCTGCACGTTACACGCAGGATCTGCCGCGCCCGATAGCCGTTATTGTCGGCAAGTCCGAAAAACCCGAAGGTATCAAGGCGTGGTCGTTCAGGGACGGCAGATATGTTGAGGCCACCTGGGTCAGATGAGCTTTAAGTCCGTGAGGGTGGAAGGCAAGTCAGCGTTTACCTTTACCCGCTAGCATCAGAGCGAAGAGCTCTGCCTGAAAGCGGGCATCATCCAATGCGTTATGGTTCGGCTCGCTGAGTGGCTTCAGCGCAGCGGTCATTTTGGATGATTTTGTTTCCTGCCAGCTGCAACCTACAGCGCCCATAAAGAAGGCCTTCATGTCGATAGCGGTAAAACCAAAGGGGTTGGTTTCCAAGTATTTATGAAAGTAGTAGTTGACGAATGACCAGTCAAACGGTGCATTTAGTCCTACGAAAATGACCTTTTGCCCCGTTTTGCAGGACGACTTCAGCCACTTATCAAATGTCAGCATCGCCTGTTGCGGAGCGAGGCCATCGCGCTCCAGCTTCTCCAAACTCAGCCCCGATACTGCCAGCGCTTCGGGGTCGTGTTTCGGACTGTCAGGTCGTAGTTCAAGATAAATGGACGTTTCAGGTTGGGCTACAAGGCAAGCTCCAATGGAAAGCAGACTGTATTCGCCTGGTATAGGCCCAGACGTCTCGACATCGACGGAAACATAAAGCTCATCAGGGTGCATGTCATATCCTTTTGTGTAGTTACCTGATCACGCTCAGGCTTAGCCATGTGAAGGTGGAAAGGCAGGTATTGCCGTTGACCCATTTTTTGCCCTTTCACTCGCTATCTGGCGTTCGAGCAGCGGCAGTGCCTGTCTGTCAGAGGATCGCCGATTCCTTTGGTCAGCTCTGCGCCCAAGCATAATGATGTGTGTCATTCTGATGGCGGATGAGGGCCGGACGATCATGAGTGAAAACGAGCGTTGGATAGTCAGGTGCCAAAAAACTGAGGATGGCACTGGTGAGATCATCATCGATCTGCCTCAAGAATTGCTGGACCAAATGGGGTTAGGGGTTGGGGACGACCTGGAACTAACGGTAGCGAATGACACGTTGGTGCTGACGCCCGTGCACAACGCAACATCAGTGCGGCCCATGTTTGCTGGCGTCCTGCGTCATGATGTTTATCATGCTTACCGCATGCGTCTGGATGCGCTTCTTCATATCTCTGTCAATGCTTCGGATCTGGACATTCACGACATGATAGTAGCTGGCTTCTCGGTCAGCCTGATCAAAATGCTTTGTGATGATGGAACCCTAAGCGAAGAAGAACGCGACAGAATCATTCAACCCAAAACGCTGAAAACAAAACTGTCAGCCAACCAGCGCTTAACGCTGCATGAGAGCGATCGCCTGTTCCGGTTCGCACACATTACCGCCATGGCTGAGGTGATTTTCGGTGACAAAGGGAAGGCCAAACAATGGCTTTCCAAACCCAAAGCCCGTTTTTTGGGAGAAAGCCCATTGGCGATGGTCACTACAACCTTTGGCACACATTTAGTCGAAGAAATGCTGACTCAAGTGTCGGAGGGCATGTCATTTTAATCCAGCCGCAGCCGAGTAGAATCAACCCAAGCGAGTACGCGATCGCAGTTGGCATTATTAAGGCGGCGCGCTCCGTTAACTCGGGTGCCCACGGAATTGCTGAATATTTTTCTAACCTATCTTCAGATGGAGCGCTGATTCACCCGTTTCGACAGCTCTTCAGCCGACTCTTTGCGTTCCGAGTAACGGTCTACCAGGTAATCCTGACGGTCACGCAATAGCAGGGTGAACTTCATCAGTTCCTCCATCACGTCGACCAGGCGATCGTAGTAGGACGAAGGCTTCATACGTCCATTCTCGTCAAACTCGGTAAACGCTTTGGGCACTGAAGACTGATTGGGGATCGTCACCATGCGCATCCAGCGACCCAGTACCCGCAACTGATTCACCACGTTGAAAGACTGAGAGCCGCCGCAAACCTGCATGACGGCCAGGGTTTTACCTTGGGTCGGACGTACCGCGCCCATCGCCAATGGCACCCAGTCGATCTGAGCTTTAAAGACGGCGCTCATCGATCCATGACGCTCTGGGGAACACCACACCTGTCCTTCAGACCACTGCATTAGCTCGCGGAGTTCCACGACTTTGGGGTGGGTATCCGGAGCATCATCAGGCAGTGGTAATCCTGACGGGTTGAAGATTCGTGTTTCCGCACCGAAGTGCTCCAACAACCGCGCGGCTTCTTGGGTTACCAACCGGCTGAACGAACGCTCGCGGGTCGACCCGTAAATCAGAAGGATGCGCGGTTTATGCGTGGACGGCTCACGAGGAGTGAGTCGCTCCATGCTTGGGACGTCGATGAGATCTGCTTCGATGTTGGGAAAATGGTCTTTCATAGTAACTCCTGGCCCCTGCGACGCTGGGCTTACAACGTGCCGATGCGGGTTAGCTCATTTTTAAGGTCTGCCTCGCTCAACGTAGCGATAGGCAACGAAATGAAGGCGTTGACCCGCTCTTGGATTTTACTCAGGGTTTGCTGGAATGCCGCCTCGATTTGCGCTTCAGATCCCGAAGCTTCGGAGGGATCTGCCAGCCCCCAGTGAGCCTTGAGCGCCGGGCCGAAGAAAATCGGACAGGCTTCGCCGGCAGCCCGATCGCACACCGTGATCACGATGTCTGGTGGCGACCCTTCAAAGGCATCGGATGCTTTACTGCTAAGACCTTCAGTAGGGATACCAGCTGCTTTGAGCGTTTCAATCGCTCGCGTGTTTACACGACCACTTGGGAAGCTTCCGGAACTGACGGCTTCCATCCCTTCAGGGGCAAGGTGATTGAACACCGCCTCGGACAAAATGCTCCGGCAGCTGTTGTGGGTGCACATGAATAGGACTTTCATCGTGGTCTCCTGGAATCAAAAGCTGAGGCGCAAAGCCAAGGCGCTCAGGGTGGCAATGAGGATTGGAAGCGTGAGCACCACACCGGTCTTGAAGTAGTAACCCCAACTGATGGTGATGTTCTTTTTAGCCAGCACATGTAGCCAGAGCAGTGTGGCTAGGCTGCCGATTGGAGTGATTTTCGGACCAAGATCGCAGCCAATGATGTTCGCGTAGACCATGGCTTGATGAACTACGCCAGTCGCTTCCGTTGCATGGATCGAGAGCGCGCCGATGAGCACTGTTGGCATGTTGTTCATGATCGAAGAAAGCACGGCGGTCAGGAGTCCTGTACCCAGCGATGCCCCCAAAATGCCATATCCAGCGAATACGTTGAGCAATTGAGCAATGTGGTCAGTCAGTCCGGCGTTCTTCAAGCCATACACCACCAGGTACATGCCCAGCGAGAAGATCACAACTTGCCACGGGGCGCCCTTGAGCACCTTGCTGGTGTTGATGGCGTGACCTTTGGCGGCGATGACGTAGAGCACCAATGCGCAGGCGGCGGCGATAGCACTGATGGGGATACCCAGTGGCTCGACAACGAAAAAGCCGACCAGCAACGCGAGCAGCACCCACCATCCAGCCACGAAGGTTGCACGATCCCGGATCGCATCTTCAGGGGTATGCAGTTGTGCCAGGTCATAAGTCTTGGGCAAGTCTTTGCGGAAGAACCACAAGAGCATCCCCAGCGTTGCAGCGATGCTGACCAGGTTGACCGGCACCATAATTGCGGCGTACTCGCTGAAGCCAATGTTGAAGTAATCGGCCGAGACGATATTCACCAGGTTGGAGACCACCAGCGGCAGACTTGCGGTGTCGGCAATGAATCCTGCGGCCATCACAAATGCCAGAGTTGCTGCGGGGGAAAAGCGCAGGGCCAGCAACATGGCGATCACGATGGGAGTAAGGATTAGCGCTGCACCGTCATTGGCGAACAGCGCTGACACTGCGGCTCCCAACAAGATGATGAAGGCAAATAACTTGCGGCTGCTGCCACCTCCCCAGCGAGCGACATGCAACGCAGCCCACTCGAAGAAACCAGCCTCGTCGAGCAGCAGGCTGATGATGATCACAGCGATGAACGTCGCCGTGGCGTTCCACACGATATTCCATACCACCGGGATGTCGCCGAGACTGACCACCCCGCTCAGCAACGCGAGCATGGCACCCAATGAGGCACTCCAGCCAACACCCAGCCCTTTGGGCTGCCAGATGACCAGAACGATGGTGACGATGAAAATAAGTAGCGCGATTAGCATGCGAGCGGCTCGTTTCGAAAGGTTGGATCAGCCGCACACGGTCTGATTGACTGGACGATCGTTCATTCCACAGAGCCGCTTGGTTTCTGTGTCCAGCCACTGCTGGTTGGCATCAACGACACCCTTAAGCACTTCGGTGACCCAGGTCGGCAGTTCGGGATGGAGTCGGTAGTAAACCCATTGGCCTTGGCGCCGATCCGCCAGTAACCCGGAGGATCTCAGCAGTGCGAGATGTCGAGATATTTTTGGTTGGCTCTGCTTAAGAGCGGCGGTCAGTTCGCATACACAGAGTTCTCCCTCGCGGGCGATGAGTAGCGTTATTTTGGTTCGAGTGTCATCTGCCAGGCTTTTGAACAAAACGGTAGGAGTAATTGGCTCGTTCATGAGGCCTCCAGGTGTATGGTTTTCACCAATACAAATAATTTGATCCGTACGTGGATATCGTGAAGTGCATGCTTCTTCCGCGTACGGAAAATTGAATATACGACAATTCGGATATACGGTAAATTGAATATATATAGAAGATCCGGCGTAATCCTGTCCAAGTCAGAGCGAGCTGCTTTGGTGCGTTGGCTCTGAAACGTCTTCGGCCAATAGTCGATGAAAACTTGAGGGAGAGAAGCTACTGCCTATCAATTCAGCAGCATTTGCTTGGCAGAAAGTCGTCACGGCTAACGGCACTATTCTTGGCGAAGGTTCTCGGTGGCAAAGACGTCGTCGTAGATATCCCGCAGCCTGGTCTCCACGAGCAGAAACTCCCAATTCAGTGAACGGTGCTCTCTGCGGTACGTGGATGCGGTGAGCCCGTTTGAGGGAAAGCGCACGGTTCTATCGCGACATTCTGAAGGGCCGAGCCTTGCATGGGTCAGCCCTTCAAACACAATTCTTTACAGGGGCAGCAAGGAAAGAAATGAATTACAACGTGAGGGTTGCCACACCCGCTGATGCCTCCGCCATCCAGGCTATCTACGCGCCAATGGTTTTGGACACGGTCATCTCGTTCGAGCTGATACCACCGACTGTTGATGAGATGGCCGCACGAATAGCCGCAACACTGCCGACGCATCCCTATCTGGTGGCCGAGGTGGAAGGCAAGGTCGTTGGATACGCTTATGCAAGCCAGCATCGAGCGAGGGAAGCCTATCGTTGGTCGGTGGATGTCACCGTGTATGTCGACCCGGTTGTGCACCGAAACGGGGTAGGTCGTGCGCTTTATCAGCAGCTTTTACCACTTCTAGAGAAACAGGGGTTTCATGCCGCCTATGCCGGTATTGCCTTACCCAACGCGGGAAGCATAGGCATCCATGAAGCGCTCGGCTTCACCCACATTGGCACATACCCTGAGGTTGGGTTCAAGCACGGCCAGTGGCATAGCGTGGGTTATTGGCGTAAACCGCTTTGTGCTGCGATTCCGCCTATAGAAATCATCCAGTTCAGTGAGGTGGAGGGATTGTAAACGTGCAGACTGTGAGGTGAGGTTGCTGCTATTCGTCGGCATTGGAACCAAGCGACTCACTGGAAGCTATGCTGATGGATGATTCTCGTTCGAGTCGGTGTTTTGATCGACTGGAGGAACGAATGAATTTGGCTGGGTTTATTTCACTTCTCTCCGCAGGTGAGGAAATAGGCGGGTGCCAACTCGCGCCCTCAGATGCTGTGGCACTCGCCCATCTGCATTTTCCTTCACGTGCCTATTGTCTTGTTGCTGAATGGGCAATATTAGATCTCGACGTTACAACCCTTCAGCGGAAAGCGATCACCGATAGAGAGCTAATCCCTGCTCTGGTTTACGCTTTAACTGTTATCAAAGACAGCAAAGGCCGCTTCCAACTTGGTGATTGGGTCAGGACAACGCTCGGGGTTTCGTTCACCCACGCTTGCTTATTTGAGACGAAAAATACGGTTTATGTGCTTATGGGAACCGGACGTAGGTTGCGCACAGATATAGACATCGCATTGAGCTTGTGCTGAAGATCGCATCTTATGCGCTCCGTCTTCATGACTGCTGCCTCTAAATGTTCGTGTCAAACTATGATGTGAGCAGCCGGGCACTATATTTGAAGCTCAGCCCATCTGTGTCAATCTATGTTGCTGTAGCCTTCACCCAAAATCATCCTACAGACCCCGGTTTACGGGAGGGGTTGTGTCAAACTATGTTGTTGGTAACCATTGGTGGTTTTTGTGAATTAAAGCTGTCGCTTGTGAGTTAAAAACGTCGCGAGCGGCCGCTTCCCCTCTTTTGCGTTTTCATGACGCCGCGAACGCCGCAAGCTGAGGTTCGCAGTGAGAGGTCGTGAGCGATCTGTCACCGCATCACGTGGCCGGTATGGGACGTGGTCTTGCCACTGCTTGGCGCGGCCTTGATGTCACGAGACTGGTTCTCCAGTAATACGGCACGCCGCTCTTGATCATCGAAGTTCAAGTCGGGTGTTAGTTCGCGTAGAGCCGCAAGATCAGCAGCATTGATCACAGGAACTGTTATGGCTCAGCCCTGCCAGTCAAATGCTGGAACGCCTGCTGTAGGTAAGGGGGCATTGGCCAAACATCGCCGAATGGCATTCGTTCGCCCCTCCTGGACGGGAATGGGCGAGTTGCCCTGCAGCTGACACAGCAGGGGCTAAAGCCCCTTCCAAACCGCGCTGGAACCCTTCAAAATTTCCGACCCTACTACCCTGGCTCAAGGACGTGCCTGCAGACGATCATCATTCTGTATCTCGAGTTGGTCGTCGATGGCGAGGGGAAAATTTCTCATGTTCTTGTTGGGACAGAAAGCTATGAGGGAATCAACGAAGCTTTGATCCCGGCGATGCCACGCCCAAAACCTGGGAAAGAGCCACACCCAGTGTTCCTGACCAAATGCTTCTCAGATATCGATCATCATGTTTGGAGTTTGGAAAATGTTGCTGCCGAATTGTCCTATGGCCAGCTGCCTGCCGTTTATAACGTTTACATAAAACGGCGTGATATTTCTAAAGAAGAGTTTTTTGATCAGACGCTCAAAAAGAACCCGGCGACAACAATCTTCAAACTTTTGAGGCAAGGTACCCTTGTTGAAGTGGATTACGGGTTTGTTCAACAGACAGCTCGTTCCACTGCGGAGCTGAAGACTAATAAGCGCTACATGGACACGCTTCTCGATGCTGAAATGCACAAGCGCAGGCTTGCGGTCGTTGTGAAGGTGATCTCCAAAAACCTTATCCAGGTGGCCCCAATAACCTCCCAGCCAGCAGCTGATGGTGACCGCACCATTTTTACGCTGGAGCAAGACACCTAGGACAAGATGCCAAGATATAAGCACAGTGGCAAAGACAGCCACGTCATTTGCAGCATGCTGGAGAGCGTGTCGATCCAAAAGGTGCTGCCCCCAACGAGCTATTTCAAGAACACGACCGGGCGTAACCCAAGCTACGGGGTTGCTCTCAGTCGTGGTGAGATCCGGACATTGAAGGAATCACTTGTTCACGCTGTCGGGGCATCAGACTACGTTCCTGTCAATGAGGTGATCCTGAAGCGCAAATCCGTTCAAGAACGCGATGCAAGCATTGTCCAGCTCAGTGAGCAGCTTGCGGCGGCTCAGGCAAAAGTTGATGAGCTCATGGCTATCGAGCGAATGGCAAAGCGATGGACGGAGGAGATGGACGGAGGAGATGGGCAGGAATTTTGCTGAAGAGGTTGAGTTTCAACATGACCTGGATCGCGAAGGTGGACTTGAGTGACCCTGATTTCGATCCTTTTCTAAGCGGAAGCTGTGGCCTGAAAGGCCCGGTTTCAAAGGCCTAAGCACTCGAGTGCAAGCTGTATGGCTTGACATAGTTATTATGCTCTATAGAGTTGGCCGCATATGGTCGAGCAAAGAGAGCAGGACTCTACCTCGGCGACACGGCTAAAACCGTTTCCTGTGCAAGTAAAGTGTCAAAGAAACCGCCCCGAAAAAGGCGGTTTTTTTATGTCCAAAATTCGGCCCAGGCAACAGGCTATAAGTCTCACTGGAACCCGTGGAGAGCATGATGGATTCTGAAAACACTGCATATGTGACGACGACTGAGGCACTGGAAAAGCTTTACGGGCCCACGGCAAGGCCGTCCATGGTCAAGGAAGTCGACCATATTCATCCGGTTTACAGGCCTTTCATAGAAGCCGCGCCGTTTGTCGTCCTTGCGTCCTCAGGCCCTGGCGGACTCGATGCATCTCCGCGGGGCGATCAAGGCGGATTTGTTCACATCGAAGACAGCAAGACTCTGTACCTGCCTGATCGTCGAGGTAACAACCGCATCGACACGCTCCGTAACATCGTCACTGATCCGAGGGTGGCGTTGTTGTTCATCGTACCGGGTGTTGGCGAAACTCTGCGGGTCAACGGCACCGCTCAAATCTCGATCAAACCCGACCTGTTAAGCCGCTTTGCGGTCAAGGGCCAATTGCCGAAGTCCGTTCTCCACATCACCGTGACCAGTGTCTATTTCCAGTGCAGTAGAGCCGTTATCAGAGCCGGTTTGTGGGATCCGGCACGACATGTCGAGCGCAGTTCTCTTCCCACTGCAGGCCAAATCCTGAAGGAAGTGTCAGCGGCGGAAATTGACGGTGATGCCTACGACAAGGCCTTGCCAGGTCGTATTGCTGACACCCTGTATTAACTAAGCCATCGCATTGCTCTTGGCTATACGCTGGCCTCAGCGCGCAGGCTGTACCGTCTGAAACTCCCCTCGTTCAAGATTCTGCACCTGATTGCCCATAGCATCCGTGGCGTTCAGATCGGCGCCTTTGGCGGCGAGGGAGTCGAGGATGTCCTTGCGATGGAAGAGGGCGGCGTACATGGCCGCGGTCTGGCCTGCGTTATTGCGTTGATCTGGCGCGCAGTCGGCGGCGACCAGTTGGTGGGCAATACTCAGCTCGCCTTTGAAGATAGCCCCCATCAGCGCTGTATTGCCTCTCAGGTCCTTGGTGCAAGGATCGGCCCCTGCCTCCAATAGTTGCGTCACGGTCGCTTGATGGCCGTGATAGGCCGCAAGAATCAAGGCGGTGTAACCCTTTTCATCCTGGACGTTCAGGTCGAATCTGGCGTTGATGAACTCGCTCAGCATGTCCTGTCGGCCGTCACGTGCCGCCTGGAAAAACAGTGTGCGCAACTGCGCTTGAGTGTCGGCTTGTGTTTCTTCGGTCGGAGTTGCATTGGCTATGCCGGTGGTAACGCATAGCAGCAGTGCGTATAGAAACCTGCCCATTTGGAAAATCCTCCAAAGTACCTCGGCTCGCTACGCCTGATAGCTGAAGCGCAGCGAGCGAGGTATTGATCAGTCCTTCAGTGCGGCAGCGAGTTGCTTGACCTTGTCGAGATCGCCTTTGGCAACCTTGGTCACGCCTGTGCCGTACTCCGGATCAGCCTTGTAGAGGAAAGAGAGCATGATGTTTTTGCTCTCGGTGTCGGTGGTGGCCAGCGACTCACCAAAGCTCTGGATCAGATCCTGCTGGTCTTTCTTGCTGTACGAGCGATACAGGTCGCCCGCCTGCTTGAAGTTCTGCTCACGCTGGATCTTCGCTTGCTGGGTGGTGCCAGACACCGGCAATTGGCTGTAGCGAGCGGCTTCAACGGCAGGCCGCGGGTTGAGGCGGCTTGGCTCGTAGTTGACGCCGGTGGTCGTGTGACCGCTATTCAGCGAACCGTCTTGATTGCCGTTGTTGACCTTAACCTTTGGGGCGTTGATCGGCAGGCTCAGGACGTTGGTCCCGACGCGGTAGAGCTGAGTATCGGCGTAGGAAAATACCCGACCTTGCAGCAAGCGGTCTTCCGAAGGCTCGATGCCGGGTACGACGTTGGCCGGAGCCATGGCGACCTGTTCGGTTTCCTGGAAGAAGTTATCCACATTCTTATTCAGGACCATCTGACCAATTTTGCGCTCGGGAACGTCTGGCCAGATTTTGGTCGCGTCCAGTGGGTCGAAATCAAACTTGGCCAGGTCCTCAGGTTTGATCACCTGAACGTACAGGTCCCATTTTGGGAAATCACCTTTCTTGATCGCGTCTACCAAGTCGTTGGTCAGGTGGCTGTAATCTTTGGACTGGACTTCTGCGACCTGCTTGGGATCAAGGTTCTTCAAGCCTTGCAGGCTTTTCCAGTGGAACTTCACGTAGTTCACTTCGCCCTTGGCGTTCACCAGTTTGTAGGCGTGAACGCCGTTGCCGTCCATGGTGCGGTAGCTGGCTGGCGTACCTTCATTGGAGTACAGCAACGTGAGGGTGCGAGTGGCTTCCGGGACATGAGAGAAGAAATCGAAACGGCGGGAATCGTCATCCAGGTTGGTGCGTGGGTCAGGTTTGAACGCGTGGACCATGTCCGGAAACTTGATTGCGTCACGGATGAAAAACGTCGGGAAGTTGTTGCCTACCAGGTCCCAGTTGCCGTCTGCGGTATAAAACTTGGTGGCGAAACCGCGCGGGTCACGCAGGGTTTCCGGCGAATGATTGCCGTGCACCACAGAAGAGAACCGCACGAACACGGGTGTGTGTTCACCTTTGCTGAAGACCTTGGCCTTGCTCAGGTCGGAGGCGTCATCAGACGCGACGAATTCCCCATGCACACCGGTGCCGCGCGCGTGCACGACGCGCTCGGGGATGCGTTCGCGATCAAAGCGCTGGAGTTTTTGCAGGAGTTGTATGTCTTGCAGCAGGACCGGGCCGGTAGCGCCCGCTGTCTGGGAGTTCTGGTTGTCGCCGACGGCGGCACCGTTATCACGGGTCAGGTTATCGGCGAAGGCTGCGGAGCTGGCCATCAGGCTCGCGCCGATCAGGCTCACGGCTAAGTGGGATCTAGGTGGGTACATCTCAGGTCTCTCTCTATTTTTGGTTGTTTTGAGAGCCTAAGCGTAGAGACGGGTCTTGCCATTAATGAATTGTTTTAAGCTATGTCCTTGATAAATTTAGCAATATGAACTTAATTTCGAATTAATGATCGATCGCCATTTATCAACAGGTTGCGTCGCTGTTTTGACAACCGTCAGCAGGATGGGGAGAGAGGTAGAACCTGCGAATCCTGTCTACTTCTCCACTGCGGACAAGTGCCCGGATCGCCTTGTTTATATCCGGAAGCAGCCCCACCAATTCTGGCTGTAACTTGATACTTATCGGGGAATCACTGAGCCGCGCGCCCCGCTGGAAAAGGTTCGGGTCCAAGTGTTGTTCTGCAATGAGGTAATCGAAAAGATCATCGACCATCGCGACGGCGTCGACGCGTCTGGCCAATAGCAGTTGAAGCAATGCCGGGTCCTCGGAGGTTTCCAGCTGGACCAGACGTTTATCCGCGAAAGACGGGTCCATGGTCAGGTAGGTATAGCCCCTGACAGTACCAATAGTCAGGCCCCGTAACTTATCCACAGGGATCGGGACGGCGGGGCTGCCTTTGAGATAGTAAAGGTGTTCTTTGACGCGGATGTAGGGTTCGGAAAAAACAAAATGGCGAAGCTCTTCAGGGCTGTTCCATTGCGATGAGTCGGCGTAGTTCAAGTCGAGTTCGCCCTTGCCCAGCATCGCTTGCAGACGATTGACCGGGTAAGAAACGAAGTGGGCTTCTATGTTGGCCTGATGCAACACTCGCCGGGCGATATCAGTGGAGATGCCGCGCAGGTTGCCTTGCGCGTCCTCATAGCTGAACGGTCGCCATTGACTACCTCCCGCCTGATAGGTTTCTGCCTGTGCTGCTGCCAGCAGGCTCAACATCGCCAGGGTCATTGCGAGAAGGGTTTGTCTCCAAAACATGTTCAATCCTGCCTCCCTGCAAAATGTTCTGCGCTCAACTTAACAGCCAAACGTGGCGACGGCGTGAAGATTTACGTTGGGCGTAAAAAAGCCCGCGCTGAGCTGTGTCAGGCGGGCTAGTCGTCGCAGGCTGTTATCGAGTGGCTTGGGTTTTTAGCTCGGGCAAAACAAAATTCTTCACGATGTATAGCGAGCCCTTTTCACTGAGATGGCCCGAGTCGATCTGCAGCAGTGAGTGGTCCTGCAGCCTGACCAGGCAGGAGTTGGCCACGCAGAGCCTGTCGATCAGTGACACGAAATCGACAGCCTCGGGATCGATCTGGCTTCGAGTCGCCCGATCAGTTGCCATGACGCTTTGGTCCAGCGCCGGGTCGCTGATGTGCGAGTCATTCACTCCCCAATGGCGATTGGCGATAACGTTCGGTAATGAAGGGCTCCATTGTGGCAGCGGCCCCAATAACACGATGTGTTTGACCCCATAGCTCTTGAGGCGTGCAGCGATTTCACTCCAGTGCGTTTTATCGTGTTGATCTTTCTGGGCGATCACTACAACGTCCGGACGCAGTTCGCGAATACTTTGCAGTGCAGTCCTGTTGGAGTAGTTGCAGGTGAGGCGAGGTGCTGTGGCGCGTCCGCTGTCCTGGGTCAGGCTGGGTTTACAACCTGCAGAAGCCACCTGATAAAACGGCGTGCCACGCGTTAGCAGCGTTCGCAAACCCAGTGATAGAGCCTGAGCATGAGAGTCGCCCCACAGGAAGACTCCGCCCTGGCCACGCTTCTCTGTGCAGGATGGATCAATGGCGGAGAGACCCCGCTCAGTGAACGCAGAAAAGGCATCGCATTTGAGCCAGTAGGTTTCATAAAGATTTTTCTGCCGGTTGGCGTAGTCCTGCACGAAGCGCGCTTTGTCCGAGATGCTTACCGAGCGAAGCGGGGAAACCGCCCCTTCCGTCGCGTTAACTGCACCGGCAGCGACGAACACCGAGCCAATCAACGCGCTCACGCTGGCGAATCTCCAGCGCAATCTGCCTTGTGTTGCAGCGGGTGATTTTTCGATCAGTTGATAAGACGTCAAGCCCAATGCAAACGCGCACAGAATGCCGAGCAGCAGGTTGGGCGTTTCGCCCAGATAACCTGAGTAGCTCATGAATACCACTACCGGCCAGTGCCAGAGGTATAGCGAGTACGACAGTGTTCCGGTCCATTGCGAGAACCGGTTGCTGGTCAGGAAGGAATCTTGTCGCGCGGCAAGGATCACCGCCAAAGCCCCCATCACCGGCAACATGGCCAGGTAACCGGGCCAGACATCTTTCTCTGAAAGAACAAAGAAGCTTGTAAGCATCAACCCCAGCCCGACGCGCTCCAGTGCGCGCTGATGCGGGCGTTGAAGGCTGACCGGAAAGACGCAGGCAACTGCACCCACCAGCAGTTCCCAGGCTCTTGTGGGCAGCAGATAGAACGATGGCTCTGGCCATTTGAACGAGCCGTAAACACAGAAACCGAACCCTGCCAGGCATGCGCCGAGGATCAGCCAGCGTAGATGCTGCAAGGCGATCACTCGGCTCAACGCCAGCAACACCAGTGGGTAAACCATGTAGAACTGCCACTCCACCGAGAGCGACCACGTGTGCAGTAACCATTTCTCGTGTGCGCCAGGAGTGAAGTAACCGGCTTCGAACCAGTAAATAACATTCGATATAAACCCCAGGCTGGTAGCGATATGTTTGCCCAACTCGCTGTAGTCCTGCGGCAACAGATAAAACCAGCCCGCGAGCAGAAGTACAAAGCACAGCACCGCCAGCGCCGGAATAATGCGCCGGGCACGGGACTTGTAGAACGCGAGCAGGCTGAAATTGCCCGCCTCCAGACTGCGCAGGATGATCCCGGTGATCAGATAACCGGAGATCACAAAAAAGATATCCACACCCGCAAATCCGCCGGGCAACCAACCTGGATTGAAGTGGAAAAGCAGCACGGCAATCACTGCGATGGCACGCAATCCATTAATGTCTTTTCTGAAGTCCATGGCGTTCTTCGCTGGCGTTGGCAACAGGGGGAGGGGATGAAGTCAGGGGCGTTGTGGCGCGACGGTTTCGGAGTTCAGACTGATGATTTTCGGAAAGCGGGTAAGGGTGACAGGAACCGAACACTGGCCATCCTGACAACGCCAGAATTCCTCGCCGGACATCTGGCCTTTGCCGGGGTCGGCGGTGTCAACGAACATGACCGGGCCTTTCATCTGGCGTGCGCTGATGATCTGCTCCTGCCGTGAACCGCCGACCGCCCAGGCGGCGATGACCTGTGCGTTGCCTCTGCTGAAGTGCAACTGATAGACGTTGGCAGACTGAAGACTGGCCTGAGCGTCCCAAGTGAAATGTTTGATTATCTCGGCGAGGGCCAAGACCACGCCATAAGCGGGTTTGGGAGAAAGGTTTTCATTGAGCAACCCGAAGTTGTGCTCCTGATCGGTCCTATCTGGCCCGTCGTTGATCAGGTCATACCACCACAGGCCTTTGATATTGGGGACCGTGCGAGCGAATAACAGAATTCGCGCCAGATAGGCCGCCTGCGTCTGTGCGGTGTTGCCGCACGGGCCCTTGTGGCTGGGCCAGGCCATTTCCGTGATGTAGATCGGGACGATGCGACCGGCCCTGGTACGGACATGCTGTTCATAGTCGCGCAGCCATTGCACCCAGCTTTCCGGGTTGTTGCGCCCATCAGGTGCGCAGTGGGCATACGGATGAATCGAGAGCCCATCGACCAGATCCAGCACGCCAGCGTCGATCAGCCGATCAGCAAAACCGTTGTCCATGCCTTCGGGCGTTACCGAGCCTGCGAGGATTTTGGCGGGGATGCCGTTGACCTCTGCGGTGTTCTTGCGGATCAAAGGGACCGCTTCGCGGACCAGAGTGGCGTAGTCGGCACTTAGCTGTGGGTCCTTGGGTGCTTCAAGGTCCCACTCGTTCCAGATCTCGTAAAAGTCGACTTTGTTGCCCAACTGGCCGGTGACGTAATCCACGTAGTTCAAATAGCCCGCTTTGACCGTTGGCGAACGGGGTTTGGCGTTGTCGTGGAATGAGGTGCTGTAGTCCAGCAGCGTCAGCCTTTCAAGTTTGAGGCTGCTGGCTGTGCTGAGGTAATCGCGCCATGGCGCAATGATGCGCCATTGATTGGACTTTGGTTCTGCGGTTGACCAGAAGGCGTCATCCTTGACGGCGCCAAAGCCTGCCTTTGCCGCCAGTTGCAAAGCAGGTTTTGGCGAGGCATCGAAGTTCATCAGGTGTGTGCTGATACCCAGAATGAAGGCTTCTTCGGCGTTCGCCGCAGTGCAGGTCAGGCAGGCAATGCAGGCCAGTCCGATGGCAAATCCTTTGCCAGACATAGTCAGTACACCGTCGGTGCAGGCGATAAGTGAAACGCCTGCGGCCGCGGAGTTTTGCGGCTATCCATGAGTTTGTCGGACAGCGCATGACCGATCGCCAGACCCAGGAACAGGTTGGCCACCGTGACTTCAAACATGTCGGTGGTCCAACTGATCATGCAGCAACAAAAGGTTATCGCCAGCAGAGCTTTGCCCACATGGCTGTCGTCATCACTCAGCACGAAAAACAATGGAATCTGCATCACGTACAGCAGCACTCCTCCCAGCCCCAGCATCGCCCACAAATACATCGCGCTGCTGTCAGAACCGACCAACATTTCGCCGCCGGGTACCGGGAACATTGAAGCTGCGCCGCCGAACATACCAAAGCCCGCGCCGGTCAGGGTCCAGCCCTCTTTGCTGATCGCGTGAGCGACATTTGGCCAGGTATTGATTAGCCGGTCGTACAAGGTGCCCAATGCAGAGCTGCTGCTACTCACGGTGCGCATGTCAAAGTCGTAAACCATGCCCAGCACCGGCAGTGTCAGCCCCGCCAACACCGTGATGGTGCAGACGATACGGGTCGTCCAGCGCATGCGGCTGATCAGCAATAGCATCAGGGTCAACGCGAATGCGGCAGCGGGGGCTTTACTGGTGGTCAGGACGATTGCGTAAAGCGCCACCGGGCTTAATAGAATCCAGAGCAGGCGAGAGCGCAGCAGTATCAACAGATACAGGCTGTAGATAGCGATAAGGATCGACAGGATGTTGGAGACCCGGGCAAAACCGGCGATCCGGTCTTCGGTGTCCGTGGTCCACGATGTGTTGGCGCTGAGTTGCGCGTCGCCGATGCTGTAGCTATAGCCTTTCCAGGGCACGGCGGTGAATTTATCCAGCGCAACGCCTATCAGAGACGCCCCCAGACACAGGCCAATCACCCAGAGAAACAAGCGGCGGCGGTGGAACAAGTGTTCGCTGCAGACCAGCCCGAACAGCAGGGGGCTAATGCCGAATAGCGCAAAGGCGACGTTATTCAGGGTCGCGCCGTGCAGCATGGCGAGCAAACTTGAAACCATCAACAGCAGCATGCTCAGCCAGACCATCCGGCCTGCTTTGTAATCGCGTAGCTCCAGCGCGAACATCACCAGGCATGCGACCTTCGGCAGGTACAGCAAAGGTGCGATACCCGCCTTGTCGAAGTAGAAGCGCAGCGCGCCGGAAAAGGTCTCGATGAGGATCAGGCTGATGGCAATCCATACTACCGCCGTCGACTTGTTGAAGGACAGAATCGACGAGCGAGCGTCGCTGCCATTCGCAGAGTTCAACATCATGTTTTCTGCCTCGGGGAATGCTGATTGGGAAGGCCGATCTTCTGTAGGAGCTGCCGAAGGCTGCGGTAGCGGTATGGCCGGATGACTGCTTCGCAGCCTTCGGCAGCTCCTACAGGGTTAGGGTCAATCTGGAAGCCTGCAGTTTGTTTTGACAGAAGCGACTTGTCGGGATGAGCAGAAAACCATCGTCCACGCTACCGCCCCATCGGCCAGTGGGATGGACGACGCGACAGGACTGACAGGGAGGGGTGAATCAGAAATGACAGTGGGTATATCAGCCTGAGTTCAGGAGACTGTCAATAAATTAGTCAATATTCGAACGCGATCCGACGGGCGATCGCTGTGGTAGCTCGCAAGCATATGAATTAAAAGGAATCTTAAAATTGACGTATTCAGGGATGATTCAGAGGTGCCTGCAGAGCACCTCTGAATCAGGCCGGCTTAGGCCGGGTATTTACGTTTATCAGGTGCTGGCGGGAAGTATTGGTAGAGCCAGGTCTCACTCAGCGTTCGGTCCTGGGTCTTAATGTACATACGCATCTGAACCGGTTCGACCGAGTCACTGTCTGGCAGCCAGTCGAAAATGATCCGGTAACCCTTGATATCCGGCAGCACGAGAATATTGAACTCCTGCAGCTTGCCATGCGACACGGTCACGATCGGCTCGATAGCGGTGCCTTCCGGCAGGCTTTCCAGGCCGCCGCCGTTGAAGTCCACCGCGAAACGGCGCGCCCAGAACTTCGGGTAATGCTCGCCCGGTGCCCAGCCTTCCGTGAAGCCGCCCATACCGGAGCGGGTCGCGTGGACCTGAGCCAGCGGCGTGCGCACAGGTGGTAGCGGCGCCCAATACAGCTTGTAGCCGTAATTGACCGACTGACCAGCCTTGATCTTGTCCTTCGGCGTCCAGAACACCACGATGTTATCCATCGTCTCGCCGGTGGTCACGATTTCCACCAGATTCACTGCGCCTTCGCCCCATGCAGTGGTCGGTTCCACCCACAGGCTTGGGCGGCGGTGATACCAGTCAACGGTGTCCTGATAGCTGGCGAATTCGTGGTCGGTCTGCACCAGGCCGAAACCTTTCGGGTCTTTGTCGGCGAAGGCGTTGAACTGCAGGCTAGGCGGATTGTTCAGCGGACGGCAGATCCATTCGCCGTTACCACGCCACATCGCCAGGCGATCCGAGTCATGGATCTGCGGGTGAATGGTGTCGCACATCCGACGTTCGTGAGTACCGCAGCTGAACATACTGGTCATCGGCGAGATGCCCATCTGATCGATGTCAGTGCGTGCGTTGATGTTCGCATCGATGTCCATGACCACCTGGCCGGACTGGCAGTCGATATCGAAACGGTAGGCGCCGGTGCAGCTCGGTGAATCCAGCAGCGCGTAAACGACAAAACGCGTGGCGTTCTTGTCCGGGGTTTCAAACCAGAACTTAGTGAAGTCCGGAAACTCTTCCTGACGCTTGGCATAGGTGTCGATGGCCAGGCCACGTGCCGACAAGCCGTATTGCTTGTTGCTGTCCACCGCGCGGAAATAACTGGCGCCGAGGAACGACACGACGTCGTTGATGGCGATTTCTGGCGCCTTGAACAGCTTGAAGCCGGCGAAGCCCAAGTCACCTTTGACCAGCGATTTGTCGATGCCGCTGGACTCGTAGTTGAACAGCTCGTGGCGGAAGTGCACTTCCCGGGACTCTTTGGTCTTCGGGTTGACGCTGTACATGCGTACCGGCGTCTTGAAGCCCATGCCGACGTGGAAGAAATGCACGTCCAGTTGGCCGTGAAGCTCGTTCCACAAGGAGTGGCCAGCGTCGTATTTGATGGCGTTGAACTGCTGAGGCGTCATGTTGGCCAGTACTGGAGGCAGCACTTGCTTGTTGCTGACGTAGCCCCGACCGGCCAATTGCTTGGCATGGGCCTTCAATGCATCGAAGTCAAAATGTTCGATTTCGCCGTCGGCCGTGGCGGCCATCGCGCGTGCAGCAAAAAGTCCCGAGGCTGGCACGCTGCTATAAGCTGCCAACGCCATCGAAGCTTTCAGGAGAGTCCTGCGATTCATAAGGTGAAGCCCCTAACGAGTGCTGTGCATCCTGCACAAGAAAATTGCGCGCTACGACTCCTTGCTGAACGCCAAACTACCGACAACAGATAACAAACACAGCATCTGGTTCGAAAAAAACATAAATAATTACGATTTAGATGTGTGGACGATGCCGATCTTCGGTAGGAGCGAACCTGTTCGCGAGAGGCTTTGACTGAAACGGCGCCTCGCCAACAAGTTAGCTCCTGCCTGGCATTTGGCGTGCTGTATCAAGACTGCGTCGGCAGCCCGATCACGCTCATCGCCGCCTGGCGCAGGGCTTCGGAACGGGTAGGGTGGGCGTGACTGATCAGGCCGATGTCTTCGGACGAAGCGGCAAACTCCATAGCGACGCAAAACTCGCCGATCATTTCGCTGACGCTCGGGCCTACCAGATGCACACCCAGAATTTCATCAGTGCGCTCATCAGCAAGGACTTTGGCAAAGCCATCAGTCTCGTGATTGACCTTTGAGCGACTGTTGGCGCTAAACGGGAACTTCCCGACTTTGTAGGCGCGGCCATCAGCCTTGAGTTGCTCTTCGGTTTTGCCCACGCTGGCCAGTTCCGGGCGGGTGTAGATCACGTTAGGGATCAGGTTGTAATTAACCTCACCCGCCTTGCCGACGATGCGCTCCAGGCATACCGTGGCTTCGTCCTCGGCCTTGTGCGCCAGCATCGGGCCGGAAGTGACGTCGCCGATCACCCAGACATTCTCGGCAGCGGTACGATGGCCTTTGTTTTCCAGCATGCCGCGCTTGTCGACAGTAAGGCCAACCGTTTCCAGCCCCAGCCCCTTGGTGTATGGCCGACGCCCTATGGACACCAGCACGTAATCAGCCTCGATCAGCTCGGCGTCACCCCCGGCTGCGGGCTCCACGCTGAGATTGACGCCGTAATCCGACGTTGTAGCGGTGGTGACTTTCGAGCTCAACTTGAAAGTAATGCCCTGACGCGACAGTGAGCGCTGCAAGGTTTTGCCCGCTTCCAGATCAGTTCCGTGGGCGACGTGGTCAAGGTATTCCACCACCGTGACTTTCGCCCCCAGACGCCGCCACACCGATCCCAGCTCCAGCCCGATAACCCCTGCGCCGATGACCACCAAATGCTTGGGCACTTCGGTCAAAGACAACGCACCGGTGGAGTCCAGAATGCGCTTGTTGTCGATGTCGACACCGGGCAGCGGCGTGGGCTCGGACCCGGTGGCGATGATGATGTCTTTGGCTTGCAGCTCGGTTTCCACACCTTGTGCATCGGTGACGATGACTTTGCCTGGGCCTGCAATGCGACCCCAGCCCTTGATCCATTGCGCTTTGTACTTGCGAAACAGGAATTCAATGCCCTTGGTCAGGGCGGTCACGCTCTCGCCTTTCTGTTTCATCATCTGCGCAAGGTTGAGCGTGGGTGTGACGTCGATACCAAGCTTGGCGAACTCTTCACCCGTCGCCGATTCGTACAGCTCCGACGCATGCAGCAGTGCTTTTGAAGGAATGCAGCCTACGTTCAGGCAGGTACCGCCCAACGTCTCCCGGCCTTCAATGCAGGCCACGCTCAGCCCCAACTGACCGGCACGAATGGCAGCGTTATAGCCGCCGGGGCCGCCACCGATAATCACAACGTCATAGCTGCTCATAGCTTTTCCTCGGGTTATGGATGCTGCGCTGTCATGCAAAAACTCGATCCCCTACAGATAAGTGATTCCGTAAAGATGCCGTGTTCGGAAAATCTGAAGATCAAGCGCTTTAAATTATGGTTGTAATATTCAAAGTGGCGGGCGTCAAGTTCGCAAGATTAATCAAAGGTATTTCTCCGCCCATAGCGCCGTGGATATCAGCGTAGAGCGTTGTCCGAAATGTGCCGTGTGTCTGACAGAAATTTCACTATGTCTGTTATATCGTAACGCCATATTCTAAGGGCCCAGCCCGGCGCACTTGTCGGGTGCTGGCGGCAAGATTCGGTAAGTTCTGAGGCGTCGATGCGGGTTGATCTGGATGTTGAGCACGGCAGCCTGCAGGGCCTGCCCAGGTTTCAAAGAGCTGCGTTGCATGCAGCGCGTTTACGACGACTGACCTGGATGGCAGGCGGCGCTGGTATTTTCGGATTGATACTGGCGCTGTTCGCTGATTTATTCGCGCCGAATTCGCTGTGGGCGGCGGTGCTGGCCAATGATGCTGCGGTCTTGCTGCTCTTGGCGGCCGCCGTGCAATCGGCTGAAAGTGTCGCGCAGTGGCGAGCGCTGGCGTTAGACGCAAAAGTACCCGGCATCGTAACGGCTGATCCGGAAGCTGAAGAGCCCGGTTGGTATGACCGGCTCATTGAGCGGATCAGCCATCTGGGTAGTACCGCGTTGGCGCAAATCGGCGTGCCGACCCTGTGGCTGGCGGGATGGACCATTCTTTCGTTGGTGTGTATTCAAGCCGTTTGGGATCTGGCGCTGCCGGGTAGCGATCTCTCGAGAATGGGCACCGTCGCCGGTGGTATTTCCCTGTTGCTCGCCTTCGGTTTACTGGTACTGGAACGTCAGCTCAACGGTGAGCAGGCCGAATGGCCGGAAGCCTTGCAACTGGCCCAACTGCTGCGCGTCGCAATCGCTGTGTTACTGGTTGGCGCAGTCTGCCTGTTTTTTTCCAGCGTAGAGCGTCCCTGGACTGCCCGGCTGGCGGTACTGGGCGGTTTATTGCCCGCGCTTGTGGCCCTCGAACTGCTGATTCGCGCCGCGCTGTCGCTGTTCAACTCTCGTAATCCACGTGTCGAGCCTCGGTTGGTCGCGAGCAGTTTTGCGGCCGGTTTGCTGCGCTGGCCGCCGCAACCTTTGCAGGCTTTACAGCACGAGTTGCACAACAGGTTTGGCATTGATTTACGGCAAATCTGGGCCTTTACCTACATGCGTCGGGCGTTTTTTCCCGTGCTGTCGGCGGTGGTGGCGCTCGGCTGGGCGCTCAGTGGCGTGCATGAAATCCCGATGCAGGGGCGAGGTATCTACGAACGTTTCGGTAAACCGGTAGAGGTGCTCGGCCCCGGTTTGCACGCGGGTCTTCCCTGGCCATTTGGGCGCGTGTTGGCGGTGGAAAATGGTGTGGTGCACGAACTGGCTACCAGCGTTGCCGATACAGGCGGCGTCGATTCTGCTCCTGCGCTTGATTCGGCAGAGGGTCCAGCCCCCGCCAGTACCAACCGTCTGTGGGACGCCAGCCACGTCAATGAAAAGTCTCAGGTGATCGCCAGCAGTGCGGGCGACAAGCAGGGTTTTCAAATCGTCAACATGGACGTGCGTCTGGTGTATCGCATCGGCTTGACCGACGAAGCCGCCATGGCCGCCACCTACAACAGCGCTGATGTACCGATGCTGATTCGCAGCACTGCCAGCCGGGTGCTTGTGCACGATTTTGCGTCGAGAACGCTGGACGAACTGTTGGGTGAGCAGCGTTTTGATCTGGCACTGGATATCGGTAATGCAATACAGGCTGACTTGAATCGACTCAACAGCGGTGTGGAGATCCTTGCCACCGTGGTTGAGGCGATCCACCCGCCGGCGGGAGCAGCCAACGCCTATCACGCGGTTCAGGCGGCGCAGATCGGTGCGCAGGCGCTGATCGCTCGCGAACGAGGCGCGGCAAGCAGCACCTCCAATGTGGCGCAACTGAACGCAACCGCTGCACACGACAAAGCCGCCGCGAGTGCTCGGGAAGTCATGGCAGGAGCACAGGCAGCGCAGCTGCGTTTCAGTGCCGAGCAACAGGGCTACGCAAAAGCAGGGCAGGCGTTTCTGCTTGAACAGTACCTGACGCAACTGAGCCAGGGCCTGGCCCATTCAACATTGCTGGTGCTTGATCATCGTCTGGGCGGTGCCGACAACGCACCCACCATTGACCTGCGTACTTTCACACTACCGGCAGACCCAACGGCGCCGCGTAAAGCCGTTCAGTAAGGAGTCGACCTTTGAGTCTGTTTCATAACCACGATCATGCCGGTCACGATCACAGTGGCCATGGCCATCACCACGGTCATCATCACGGGCACGCCCACGACGAGTCTTCCGGCCCGCGTGTATTTCCGTGGCGACGGGGTTTGCTCGCCGCGCTGCTGATCGCATTTGCAGTGGCGGCGGCAAGCCTGGTGCAAGTGCGCTCCGGCGAGGCGACGGTGATTACCCGCTTCGGCAATCCGTCCCGGGTATTACTCGAACCCGGTCTGAGCTGGCGCTGGCCTGCGCCTTTCGAAGCGGCGATACCGGTTGATCTGCGTTTGCGGACTACTTCCAGCGGCTTGCAGGATGTTGGCACTCGCGACGGCCTGCGCATCATTGTCCAGGCCTACGTGGCCTGGCAGGTTCAGGGCGACGCGGACAACGTGCAACGTTTCATGCGTGCCGTGCAAAACCAGCCTGACGAAGCTGCTCGGCAGATTCGTACCTTCGTCGGTTCGGCGCTGGAAACCACGGCCAGCAGTTTCGACCTGGCGAGTCTGGTGAACACTGATGCCAGCAAAGTGCGTATCAGCGATTTTGAAAACCAGCTGCGTCAGCAAATCGATCAGCAACTGCTGACCACTTATGGCGTGCGCGTGCTGCAAGTGGGGGTCGAGCGTTTGACCCTGCCGTCAGTGACGCTCAATGCCACGGTGGACCGGATGCGCGCCGAGCGCGAAACCATCGCCACCGAGCGCACTGCTGTGGGTAAGCGTGAGGCGGCGCAGATTCGTTCGGCAGCGGAACGCGATGCGCGGATCGTTGAGGCGGACGCCACGGTAAAGGCCGCCGATATCGAAGCTCAATCGCGTGTCGAGGCCGCGCAAATCTATGGTCGGGCTTATGCGGGGTCACCGCAGCTCTATAACCTTCTGCGTTCACTGGACACGCTGGGGACGATTGTTACACCCGGCACCCGGCTGATTCTGCGCACCGACGCTGCGCCGTTCAGAGTGTTGGTCGATGGCCCTCCAACACTCAATGGCCCATCTGCCCCGCAGAGCAAAGCCGGGTCGCAACCATGAGTGAACCTGTCGTTTCAGGTCCGCAACGCGCACCGGTCAACCCATGGTTGCAGGCCAGCCGACTGGCCTTCCTGGCGTTGTATGGCGTGACGGTTCTGGCTGCCGTCGGCTGGGCAGTGTCCAATGTGCGGCAGATTGATCCGCAAAACCGTGCGGTAGTACTGCGTCTGGGCGCATTGGAGCGGATTCAGAACGCAGGATTGCTCATCGCTTGGCCGCAACCGTTCGAACAGGTGGTGTTGCTGCCCTCGGCGGACCGGGTGATAGAGCGTCGTGTCGAGACTTTGCTGCGCTCGTTTCAGGCCGTACAGGCTGATCGGGCGGCGAGCTTTGCGGCACCGATGAGCGATGCGTTGGCCGGGTCGGGTTATCTGTTGACCGGGGACGCAGGCGTTGTGCAACTGGACGTCACGGTCTACTACAAAGTCAGCGACCCGTATGCCTATGTTCTGCAGGGCGATCACGTGGCGCCAGCGCTGGACCGAATCGTCAATCGCAGTGCGGTGGCCCTGACGGCTGCGCGGGATCTGGACACTATTCTGGTGGCTCGACCTGAGCTTGTTTCGGCCGACAGCCAGTCTGCCGAGCGTCGCGAACGGCTGCGTGGCGATCTGGTAAGCGGCATCAATCAGCGGCTTTCAGAGCTCAGTACAACCGGTTCAGGTATTGGTATCGAAGTTACCCGGGTCGACGTTCAATCCAGCTTGCCCGGCGCAGCCATCAACGCGTTCAACTCTGTCCTGACCGCCAGCCAGCTTGCTGATCAGGCGGTGGCTAATGCGCGCAACGATGCGGAAAAGCTCATTCAGGCTGCGAACCAACAGGCAGACCGTACTTTGCAGGTGGCCCACGCACAGGCTTCCGAGCGGCTGGCAAAAGCCCAGACCGATACGGCCACGGTGGCCAGCCTGAGTGAGTCGATGCACTCCGGGAGCGACCCCGGACTGTTGCAACGACTCTATCGCGAGCGCGTACCGAAGATCCTTGGTCAGGCGGGTTCGGTGACTACTGTTGATCCGCGTGATGATTCCCGGCTGATCATTCAAGGAGCAGAAAAATGAGTAGCGAAGCGGTTCACGATCCCGTTGCCGGGCAAGCGTCGCAAAGCATGCTCAGCGCGCCGGAACAACGCAGCGCCGCCCGGCAACTGACTCTGGCGATGCTGGCGTTAGGGTTGTTGGGGTTGGGCTTGATCTGGCGCCTCATTGCGCCGGATCAGAATGGCGTCAGCCAGCTGTTACTGGGGGCGTCGTCGCTGCTGGTGGCTATTCCGGTAATCAGCGCCGGTTGGCACAGCTTGCGCTACCCGAGCCTGCACGGTGTCACCGATCAACTGATCGCGTTGGCCATGCTCGGTGCCTGGGCTACCGGAGACCTGATGACGGCGGCCTTGTTGCCCATCATCATGATCTTTGGCCATGTCCTGGAAGAGCGCAGCGTGATTGGTTCTCAGGAGGCAATTCAGGCGCTGGGCCGCTTGACCCGCAGCCACGCACGGCTGATCAAAGCCGATGGCAGCGTGCAGGAAGTGGACAACTCGACGCTGGTTGCCGGGGATCAGGTGGAAGTTCGCGCAGGTGATCGGGTGCCTGCTGACGGCCGGGTAATCTCTGGCCAGGCCAGCCTGGACACCGCGCCTATCACCGGTGAGTCCGTGCCGCTGGAGGCCAGGCCGGGCGTTGAAGTATTTGGTGGCGCAATCAATCTCGACGGTTTGCTGCGCCTTGAAGTGACCCGTACCGGGCAGGATTCAACGCTGGGCAAGGTGATCGCGCTGATGCAAAGCGCCGAGCGCTCAAAGCCTCCGATCACTCGGTTGCTGGAGCGCTATGCCGGCAGCTACATGGTGTTGGTCTTGCTGATCGCCGCAGTGACCTGGTTCATCACCAATAACGCGCAAGCCATGCTTGCCGTGTTGGTCGCCGCCTGTCCCTGCGCCCTTGTGCTGTCGGCTCCCGCGACCGCCATTGCGGGGATCGCGGTGGCGGCAAGGCACGGGATTCTGATTCGCAGTTCGGCCTTCCTGGAAGAGCTGGCCGACCTGACCTCGCTGGTGGTCGACAAAACCGGCACGCTGACCTTTGGCACGCTGCGCATTGAATCCGTGCAGTGTGTGGGTCCTGAATTGCCGCATTTTCTGCCGTTGGCGGCAAGCCTCGGGAGCGCCAGCAGTCATCCGGTCAGCCGGGCGCTGGCCAGTCTTGTTCCACAGCGTCAGTTTCTGGCGCTGAGTGACATTCGTGAGCTTCAAGGCTTGGGGGTGGTGGCGTCCAGCGAATTAGGCGTTGCGGCGTTAGGCCGTCCCGAGTTGTTTGAGCAACTGGACATTGCCGCTGCGCCGGTCCCGATTCACGACGGCCCGATTGCCGGTCTGGCACTCGACGGTGTTTTTCTCGCCTGGCTTTTGCTTGCCGACACGCTGAAGCCCGAGGCGCAAGCGGCGCTGGCTGAGCTACGGGCGCTGGGTATGGGCAGGCAGTTATTGCTCACCGGTGACCGACACGCTGTGGCGAACAAGTTGGCTGTGGATGTCGGCATCACTGACGTGCAGTCCCAAGCGCTGCCCGAGGATAAGTTGACGCGGGTTCGTGCCGAGATCAGCAGTGGCTTTCGGCCCATGGTGGTAGGTGACGGCATCAATGACTCGTTGGCCTTGAAAGCTGGCGTGGTAGGGGTTGCGATGGGGGCTGGTGGTGCCGACATCGCTTTGGCATCGGCCGATATTGTGCTGATTGGCAGTGATCTGCGACGGCTGGGCACCTGTGTACGACTCAGTCGTCAGTGCCGAAGGACGTTGCAGGTTAATGTCATCATCGGCCTGGGCTGGACGTTGGCGATTGTCGCGCTAGCCGCCTTCGGTTGGTTGGGCGCAGCGGGAGCAATGGTGGCTGCGATCCTGCACAACCTCAGCACTCTGCTGGTGCTCGGCAACGCTGGCAGACTGCTGCGGTTGCATGAGCCGCTAGGTGAATTACCTGTAGCGAAGTAGCGCTGAGATATTGCTCAAACGCGAGAACCACCGAGTTAGAGCGGCTCACTAAGTATAAAAAATAGCTTGAGCTTTGAAGAACTCTGTTACAAATTAATAGTCACTCAAGGAGAGCGCTTTACTTTTCAGCTCCACGGCGGGCTCGAATCAGGTGGGATACAAGGCCGTTCCCGGAAGTCGATTCATAGTTAATGGCTATAGAGCCTATAGCGGGTCAGTTCTATTGCAGAACTGATCCTCAACTACGCTTTTCAAGTTCTTGATCATTGGGGGTTTACTCAAATGCTCGCGCAACTTCCACCGGCCTTAAAGAATCTGCACCTTCCGCTGCGTCTCAAGCTTTGGGACGGCCACGAGCTTGACCTCGGTCCGACGCCGAGTGTCACCATCTTCGTCAAAGACCCCCGACTGGTTTCCGACTTCAACCACCCAAGCCTCGATTTGCTCGGCAGCGCGTTTGTAGAAGGGCGCCTGGAAATGGAGGGTTCCATCAGCGAAGTGGTTCGGGTGTGCGATGAGTTGACCCAGGCATTGGGTGACGTCGACAGCGAAGACACTCCGGTTCGCTCGCCGCATGACAAGGCAACAGATGCCGCGTCGATTTCCTACCACTATGACGTTTCCAACGAGTTCTACCAGCTGTGGCTGGATCGGGAAATGGTCTATTCCTGCGCCTATTTCAAAACCGGTAATGAGAGCCTTGAACAGGCGCAGCAGGATAAATTCCATCACCTGTGCCGCAAGTTGCGGCTCCAGCCTGGCGAGTACTTGCTGGATGTCGGTTGTGGTTGGGGAGGACTTGCCCGTTTTGCAGCGCGTGAATACGGCGTCAACGTGTTTGGTATCACGTTAAGCCGTGAACAATTGAAGCTCGCCAGGGCTCGCGTGAAAGCTGAAGGCCTGGAAGACAAGGTTGAGCTGCAACTGCTCGATTACCGCGACCTGCCCCAAGACGGGCGCTTTGATAAGGTCGTCAGCGTTGGCATGTTTGAGCACGTCGGGCACGCCAATCTTGCGCTCTACACTCAACGCCTGTTTGGTGCGGTGAAGGAAGGCGGTTTGGTGATGAATCATGGCATCACCGCCAAGCACACCGATGGTCGACCGGTAGGCCGTGGTGCCGGTGAGTTTATTGGCCGCTATGTATTTCCTAACGGCGAGCTACCCCACGTATCGCAAATCAGCGCGGACATCAGCGAGGCCGGGCTGGAAGTCGTGGATGTCGAAAGCTTGCGCATGCATTACGCCAAGACCCTTGACCACTGGAGCACCCGGCTGGAAACCCATCTGGAGCAGGCGGCTGCCATGGTGCCGGAGCAGACCTTGCGTATCTGGCGTTTGTACCTGGCTGGATGCTCTTATGCGTTTGCCCACGGCTGGATCAATCTGCATCAGATTCTGGCGGTCAAACCCCGCGCCGATGGCAGTCATGATCTGCCTTGGACTCGTGAAGATATCTACCGCTAGAAGCCTGACCGGGTCCTCGATCCGGTTTATCCCCAGAATGAAGGGTTACAGAATCGGTGAAATGAGACGGGCTATTCTCATACCCAATTGTTGCAGGTGGTGCGTTTCGCGGCTTTCCTGAACTGAAACTTCATGGGCAAGCGCGAAGTCGTCGTTAAGCATTTGCTCTACTTCGCTGGCAAAACCGCTGTCGACGGTCAGCAGCATCAGTTCGAAATTCAGGCGGAATGAGCGGTTGTCCAGGTTGGCACTGCCGATCGCTGTAATCTCGTTATCCACCAGTACTACTTTCTGATGCATGAACCCGGGCCCGTAACGAAATACCCGAACCCCTGCGCGGACTGCCTCAAAGGCAAACAGGCTTGATGCCGCGTAGACCACGTAATGATCCGGCCGTGACGGCAGCAGCAGCCTTACGTCCACCCCGCGCAACACGGCCAGCCGCAGCGCGGCCGATACTGCCTCATCAGGTATGAAATACGGGCTGGTGATCCAGACCCGCTCTGTTGCCGCATGAATGGCTTCGACAAAGAACAGCGAACATGTTTCCTGCTTGTCTGCAGGCCCGCTAGCCAGCAACTGACAGAGCAAGCCATCTTCCGGAAAGCTATCGGGCAAGCTCAGGGGCGGTAACTCACGTGTTGCCCAGAACCAGTCCTCCGCGAACGACTCCTGCAGGCAGGCCACGACCGGGCCGATGACTTGCACATGCGTATCGCGCCAAGGTGCCAGGGGCGGCTTCAGTCCGACATATTCGTCACCTACGTTGTGCCCACCCAGAAAGCCTTTCAGGCCGTCCACGACGACTATTTTGCGGTGGTTACGGAAGTTGATCTGGAACCTGTTGAGCCAGCCTCCGCGGGTTGCGAAGGCCTTGATCTGTACGCCGCCTTTGCGCAGCTTTTCGTTATAGCTGCCAGGCAGGGAGTGGCTGCCTATGCGGTCGTAAAGCACATACACCGCGACGCCTTCCGCGGCCTTCTCCAGCAGCAGTTCCTGCATACGCTGCCCCAGCGCGTCATCATGGATGATGAAGAACTGAATCAGAATCGTCTGTCTGGCCTCGCGTATCGCTTCGAAGATCGCGCTGAACGTCGCATCGCCGTTTATCAGCAGTTTGACTTCGTTGTTGGCCAGCGCCGGGGTAAGCCCCAGCTTGGGCATGGCACGTAATGACGCATAGGCTTCAGAGCGTCTTGCGGCCACCGCTTCTTCAATCCAGGGACGCCAGTTCAGGTCGCTGATTGCCGTGCGCATTTCCTCGTTGGCCTGACGCCGCGCTTTGATGTACGCATCGAATGAGCTACGGCCAAACACCAGATAAGGAATCAGTGTGAAATAAGGAATGAACAGTAGAGGCATCGCCCACGCAATCGACCCTTGTGCAGTGCGCACAGTGAGCAGCGCATGGATGGCGGCAATGATCCCCAACAGATGAATGAATCCGATGACATAGCCAAAGAAATACGGGCTGTGGTAATCCATTCGAAACCTTTTCCTTAGCACCATTGCTGATTAACAGACCACAGTGAGTGCTGATTGTCGCTATTTAATTCGGGGTGCAACTGGCGGCATGATCTGTCGTCTAAGCCTCATCGTCCGGCAACCCTGTGTGGTTGCTCCTGTCCCTCATGGGTTGAACAAGGATCCAGAAATGAAGAAATCCACCTTGGCATTGATGTGCTGTCTGGTCGCGCCACTGGCTCAGGCGCAGATGCTGCAACCGGGCTTGTGGGAGCTGACCTCCAGTAATATGCAAGTGGATGGGCAGGCTATGCCGGATTTGCAGATGATCCTCGGACAGCTGAAAAACTTGCCACCCGAACAGCGCGCGATGGTCGAACGCAATCTTGAGTCGCAAGGTGTGACACTGGCTGGTAAGGGTGTGCGCTTTTGTCTGACAGACGCGCAGGTCAAGGGCGATGACATCCCACTCACTGATCCGAAGTCTGGATGCACGCAACGCATTACTGAACGCAACGGTAAAAACTGGAAATTCACCTTTAGCTGCCCGAAAGCGCAGGGCAACGGTCAGGCTCAGTTTTTGAGTGACCGGGAATTCACCACCCACGTCATCGGCACTTTCAACGCGACTGGCCAGCAGCAGAACGGAAGCATGGACACCCGAGCGGTCTGGCAGGGTGCCCAATGTGGTGCGGTCAAACCCCGGACCTGATATGGGGATTCCCCACGGCGCTCCAGCTACTTTGAGCCACAGCGTCGTGGGCATGCAGGCTTTCAGCGTGCACCACCTTCACCGTAAATGCTTTTAGCTGCGGATTACGCTGCAATGAGCCGTGCAGACGCCGAGCGGCATCTTCGCAAAACATCAGATTTTGCCCGTTCGCCAGTGCGAACGCCTGCTCATCCGCTCGCTTCACTGCTGTTTGGACGGCAGTACCCAGTGCGGCTTCTGCTTGATCGATCAAATGCAGAAGCGGAAATTCCTTAGATAATTCATTGAGTTGCACGTGCAAGTGGGCGGTGCTGCGTTGACTGTGAGGTGTCGCAACGATGCCCTCAGCGGTTCCCAACCATTCCAGAACACTCTGATAATCAAGATCAGGGCTGGCGAAATCTTCAATGAACTGCTGCTGGATCAGCTGTCGCGCTAAGGCCGCTGAGCAAGGGCACGTTGAGGAATAGGCCACGTCAATTTTTAGTTCCACGTGGAACATATCGTTTTCCAGACGCGCCAGGATGCTGATTGGATAGGATTTCCACCCTGCCAATGGGCTGACTAATGCCGGCCGCTTGAGCAAGTATTCAGTGTGGATATTCAGATATGCCCGCTGTGATAATCCTTCATGACTCTCAAGGAAGCACAGCAAAACTTGCTGAACTGTGCCCAGCGTGAGGTCTCTTCCTTGCATGAGCTCAAGTGCCAGATACAGCCTCGACATGTGTATGCCTCTGGCGCTGCCATCATCCAGGCTAACGCCTGCATCGACCTTGGCACTGGCGGGTTGCCCTTCAATGCATATCGGCAATGCGACGCCGCACATCCCCACCCAATCCAGCGGCTGTGTTTGACGGGACGCTTGCGCGGCAACATCCGGAAGTGAAGCAAGTTTCATGAAAAGAGGCCGTCGGTGATGTAAATCATCACGTTATACTATAACGATAGTTTCGACGATTTCTTTTTTTGGGGCCGGGATGCTCTTCACATTCGAATGGGCTAATGCATGCACCGCCGACAAGTTCTGCTCAATCTTCTTCTCGCCAGCGCAGCGCTGACGTTGCCATTCGGTGCCACTGCGGCTCAGATCAGAAATGCGCGGTTGTGGCGCAGCGACGACAAATTAAGGCTGGTGCTCGATCTCAGCGGCCCGGTGCAATACAAAACCTTCACCCTTGGCGCGCCAGACAGATTGATCATCGATATCAGTGGTGCACGGCTAAGCGGAGATTTTAGTCAGCTCGCGCTGCAAGACACGCTGATCAAATCCATTCGCTCAGGTCATTACGGCCAAGGTGATGACACTCGAATCGTTCTCGACCTTACGGGGCCGGTGAAGCTCAACAGCTTTCTGCTCGGCCCTGCCGGTGATCAGGGCCACCGTCTGGTACTGGATCTGGGTACCGGAGCATCCGCTCCACAAATAGCTGCGCAACCGGCGCCACACTCTCCTGTGACCAATGACAAGCCACATCCTAAGCGCAACATCATGGTAGTGGTCGATCCGGGTCATGGCGGCAAAGACCCCGGAGCGGTGGGAGCCAAGGGCGAGCGTGAGAAGGATGTCGTGTTGTCCATCGCTCAGCTTTTGGCCAAGCGGTTGAAACGGGAGAAGGGATTTGATGTGCGTCTGGTGCGCAATGACGACTTCTTCGTGCCGCTGCGCAAGCGCGTTGAGATTGCTCATCAACATAACGCTGACATGTTTATCTCGGTTCATGCCGATGCGGCACCACGCCTGACGGCGTCGGGTGCGTCGGTGTTTGCCTTGTCAGAAGGGGGCGCGACATCTGCCACTGCGCGCTTTATGGCTCAGCGAGAAAACGGTGCGGATCTTCTGGGCGCGACCAGCTTGCTTAACTTGAAGGACAAGGACCCGATGCTGGCCGGGGTAATTCTCGACATGTCGATGAACGCAACTATTGCTGCGAGCTTGCAGTTGGGGAACACCATTCTCGGTAGCCTGGCGAATATCACGGCGCTTCATCAAAAACGTGTCGAACAGGCCGGTTTTGCAGTGCTCAAGTCGCCGGATGTGCCTTCGATTCTGGTGGAGACCGGTTTCATCTCGAATGCCAGAGACAGCCAGCGTCTTGTCACGGCACGCCACCAGCAGGCAGTGGCTGATGGTTTGTTTGAAGGGTTGCAGCGGTATTTCCAGCGTAATCCGCCGATTGATTCGTACATGGCGTGGCGGCAGGAGCAGAAGCAAACCGGGCAGGTTTAGCAGCCCTTGGATGTTCCTCTGTCGCCGTGCTGGCTAACGGTAAACAGGGACAGGTTTACTGACTGCATTGTTATACTATAACATTATCAGGTGATTGATCCGGTGCCCCGCACCGCTATGCGACAAGGTCAAAACCTTGCAACTGATGGGTATCCCAATGCCAAATCGTCTTCCTGTCACCGTCCTGTCCGGCTTTCTCGGCGCCGGTAAAAGCACGCTGCTTAACTACGTCCTGCGTAACCGCGAAGATTTGCGGGTGGCCGTTATCGTCAATGATATGAGCGAGATCAACATTGATGGCGGCGAAGTTCAGCGAGATGTCAGCCTGAACCGCGCACAGGAAAAACTCATCGAGATGAGTAATGGCTGCATCTGCTGCACGCTGCGTGAAGATTTGCTCGAAGAGGTCAGCCGTCTGGCTCAGGACGGGCGCTTTGATTATTTATTGATCGAATCCACCGGAATTTCTGAACCGCTGCCTGTAGCAGAAACATTCACGTTTCGCGATGAGGCGGGCAAAAGCCTGACTGATCTGGCGCGGCTGGACACTATGGTCACGGTGGTCGATGGCGTGAATTTCCTGCTTGATTACCAGGCTGCGGAAAGCCTCGCGACCCGTGGTGAAACGCTGGGAGAGGATGACGACCGCTCGATCACCGACTTGCTGATTGAGCAGATTGAGTTTGCCGATGTGATTTTGCTGAGCAAGATCGACTTGATCAGCTCCAGCGAGCGTGAAGAACTGATCGCCATTCTGCAGCGGCTCAATGCCCACGCTGAGATTGTGCCAATGGTGATGGGCGAGGTGCCCTTGGCAAAGATCCTGAACACCGGCCGGTTCGATTTCGAGCGTGCGTCTTTGGCACCAGGCTGGCTCAAGGAACTGCGCGGTGAGCATGTGCCGGAAACCGAGGAATACGGCATCGCCTCTACGGCTTATCGCGCTCGTCGACCCTTCCATCCGGAGCGCTTCTTCAGCTTCATTGATCGAGAGTGGAGCAACGGCAAGTTGCTGCGCTCCAAAGGGTTTTTCTGGCTGGCCAGCAAGCATCAGGACGCGGGCAGTTGGTCCCAGGCCGGAGGGCTGATGCGTCACGGTTTCGCTGGCCGCTGGTGGCGGTTCGTTCCGCGTGCGCATTGGCCTCAGGACGAAGAAAACATCACCGCAATCATGGACAACTGGACTTCGCAAACCGGGGATTGCCGACAGGAACTGGTGTTCATTGGTCAGAATATCGACTTTGCGCAACTGACTGCCGAACTGGATAACTGCCTTCTTACTGATGAGGAGATGGCCTTGGGCACAGAAGGGTGGGTATCGCTGCCCGACCCGTTTGGTCCCTGGCACGAAATGGAGGCGGCGTGATGCTTGCGACAGTATTGAAATGGCAGCCGCGAATTCGTCAGGTTCAGGGGGATACTCCTGCCGTTCTCAGCCAGGTGCTGGACGATGATGTGAATCTCGCCGTCTGGCAGCGTCAGTTGCCAGCGCACATTGCCGACTTTGGTGCGCTACTGCTCTCTCTGAATGAGCCGCTGGCGGAGGCCATTACGCTGGAGATCAGCGATGACGATGTTCAGCCTGAGCTCCAGAACTTCGCTTCTGCTTACGCTGATCTTGAAGGCTATGAAGGTTTCATCGCCGACGTGTCATGGCTGATCAGCGCTTACGCCTGCCTGTTGGGCGCCAAGCGCGTAGGCGTTCGACTTCGGGTTCTGGATAAAGCCATGTGCCCGCGTTTCCACGTCGATCATGTACCGGTCCGCTTGATCACCACCTATGCGGGCATCGGCAGCCAGTGGCTGAGAGAGGGCGCCATTGATCGCAGCCAGTTGGGCAACCCTCAGGCCGAACCCCGGGACGCGCTGAAGATCAGGCAGATCAACGGCGGTGACGTGGCGCTGCTCAAGGGCGAGCGCTGGGTGGGTAACGAAGGCCAGGGCCTGGTGCATCGTTCGCCGCAGTTGCAGCGTGATGAGCGACGTTTGTTACTGACCCTGGACTGGTTGGCTTAGAAGCATCTTTGGCATGGCCATGAGATCTGATTTTTGTGGGAGCCGAGCTTGCTCGCGATAAGGCCGGACTCGATTTAAAGCGAACCGTGTTCAGCCTCATCGCGAGCAAGCTCTGCTCCCACAGGTAATGTAGTTTCAGCCACTTACGGCACCAACCACTTGCCCTGACTCTGCCCCTCGCAAAACGGCTTCAGGTACGCCGCGTCGCTGGCCACGCCGTAATAGTGAATATCTTCGCGATAAGGCATATTGGCGACTTGCGCGTTGCTGCAAATGCCAAAGGCACCGGTGGGACACTGCTCTAGAAATGTCACATCGGTTTTTTGTCCTGCCAGCTGCGGTTGGCAGAAGCCGTCATGAAACAGTTTGGGCGGAATGTTGCGGTTGGCCTGGCAGACTTTCACGTCCAACCGTTCGGCCTGACTATGTACCAGACATGCCTCGGCCCATGCGTTTCCTGCACTCGCTACCAGTATCATCCCCAGAAACATCTCTATTCTGGCTTTAAACGCCTTCGTCATAAGCGACCACCATGCTGCAGAACATTGCGACCCACGTCATCGGCGGACCTTTGGGGGCAGGCAAGACCAGCCTCATCCGACATCTATTGGCGCAAAAACCAGCAGATGAGCGCTGGGCGATCCTCATCAATGAGTTCGGTCAGATCGGCCTGGATGCTGCGCTGCTGACCACGGCCGACGATGGTATCGCACTTGGCGAAGTGGCTGGCGGTTGCCTCTGTTGCGTTAACGGAGCGCCCTTTCAAATCGGCCTGAGCCGGCTGCTGCGCAAGTCCAGACCCCATCGATTATTGATCGAGCCGTCCGGCCTCGGTCATCCCGCGCAGTTGATCGAGCAGTTGCAGCAAGCGCCCTGGCTGGGTGTGCTCACGGTTCAGCCCAGCGTCATGGTATTGGATGCGGCGGCATTGGCTGCCGGGAATCCACTGCCACCCAGCCAACAATCGGCGCTGAATAGCGCCGGGTTATGGGTGCTTAACAAATCAGCGGATCTGGATACTGCGGCACGTCAGCGGATTACTGAGCGATTGCCTGTCGGCAAGATGATCTGGACGGACCAGGGCAGATTGCTGCTGGCTGAATTGCCGGGTGTCTCTTCAACATCCGGCTCGGCTGTGGATAAAACCGCTGTGGATAACTTCTTTTTGCCCAAGAGTCTGGCGCAGCTTCCGGCAGTATGGACAGATCCTGCTCAACCCATTTGTCTCAGTCAGCGTCAGCAAGAAGGGTGGAGCATTGGCTGGCGTTGGCATCCCAGCCAGCGCTTTGATCTGGCCAGGTTGGAAATCTGGTTGCAGGGGATGAGCTGGCTTCGCGCCAAACTGGTTATCCACAGCGAAAAAAATTGGGTGTCAGGTAATGCCGTCGCGGGGGATACCGTGCAGTGGCAGGTCAGCGAGTGGCGACGGGATTCGCGGCTGGAATTGATCTTCTCGCAGCCACAGGGAGAGGCCAGCCTGCAGGCTGAACTGGCTGCTTGTCTGCTCTAGAACAACTTATCCACAAGCCGCGCGTGATCTACTGCTTCCACTTGTTGTGTTCTTGCCGCCATTGGCTCAACTGGATGATTTCCGCACTGGGCGGTGGCGTTTTCATTTCGAACGGGTAGGGCGCCAGTTCAATCTGGGCACTGTGCGCGCCAAACATCGTAATGGTGCCAGGGTGGCGTTGTTCACCGGTCACGGTAAATTCGAAGTTGTACACGCGGGCCAGGCGTTTACGGCCCTGTGAGTCGCGGGCGAACGTCAGTTTGCGTAACGCCACGTTGCCATCCAGCAGCTCTACGTCGAGCTTCGCGCAGTGCTGTTTGACGCGCTCCAGCGCACGCTCGCGCAGACCATGAGCGTGCCACAGCCATGCAGCGCCGGTGGCCAATAACATCAGGACGAACATGTTTCCCAAGGTCAGCATGAAAAAGCGCTCCAACAAAGTGCCACCAGCTTAACTGTGTCGGGGGATTTGCAGCCATACTGCGCGACTTAAATTTCTCACTACTGCATTTGCATCGTGTTCAGGAACCCTTGATGAAACGTACACCCCATTTGCTCGCCATTCAGTCCCATGTGGTTTTCGGCCATGCAGGCAACAGCGCTGCGGTGTTTCCGATGCAACGGATCGGGGTGAATGTCTGGCCGCTGAACACCGTGCAGTTCTCCAACCACACGCAATACGGGCAATGGGCTGGCGATGTATTGCCTCCGCAACAGATTCCGGCGCTCATTGAGGGCATTGCTGCTATCGGTGAATTGGGCAATTGCGACGCTGTGCTCTCCGGTTATTTGGGGAGTGCTGCTCAGGGGCGGGCGATTCTGACGGGTGTGGCGCGCATCAAGGCCGCTAACCCTAACGCGTTGTACTTGTGTGATCCCGTGATGGGGCATCCCGAGAAGGGGTGCATCGTGCCTCCCGAGGTCAGCGATTTTCTTCTGCAAGAAGCCGCAGCAGTGGCAGATTTCATGTGCCCGAACCAGTTGGAGCTGGATAGTTTTTCCGGCCGTAAACCGGATTCATTGGCTGATTGCGTCGCCATGGCTCGCGCTTTGTTGGCCCGCGGGCCCAAAGCCGTTGTGGTCAAGCATGTGGATTACCCCGGCAAGCCCGCTGACGGCTTTGAAATGCTGTTGGTGACTGCCGATGGCAGCTGGCACTTGCGTCGCCCGCTACTGGCCTTTCCGCGTCAACCAGTGGGTGTTGGCGACCTGACGTCCGGTTTGTTCCTGGCTCGCGTACTGCTTGGGGATGAGCTGGTTGCAGCTTTTGAGTTCGCTGCAGCGGCGGTGCACGAAGTGCTACTGGAGACTCAGGCGTGCGGCAGCTACGAGCTGGAACTGGTACGCGCCCAGGACCGCACGGCTCATCCTCGCGTGAGGTTTGAGGCGGTGCGGTTGTAGAGCGTGGTCAGCACGGCTCCCACAGGAATAGCATTCCAATTGATAGTCTGTTTTGCCTGATATACCGGGGTTGAGTCTCGCCTTAGAGCGTCTCGTCCTTGATTTCCTGATAACGCTTTTCCAGCTCCTGGCGGATCTGCCGACGCTGTTGGGCTTGAATGTAGCGGCGTTTGCCATCCGGGCTTTCTGGTTCCAATGGCGGTACGCTGGCCGGTTTGCGCTGGTCATCCACAGCGACCATGGTGAAGAAGCAGCTGTTGGTGTGACGCACCGAGCGCTCGCGGATGTTTTCCGTGACGACCTTGATGCCCACTTCCATTGAAGTGTTGCCGGTGTAGTTCACCGACGCGAGGAAGGTCACCAGCTCACCGACATGAATGGGCTCGCGGAAAATCACCTGATCCACCGACAGGGTTACGACGTAACGGCCTGCGTAGCGGCTTGCACAGGCGTAGGCAACTTCATCGAGGTACTTCAGAAGGGTGCCGCCGTGTACGTTGCCAGAAAAGTTGGCCATGTCCGGGGTCATCAATACAGTCATCGACAGCTGGGCGTTTCCGGGTTCCATAGCGTACTCACGATCAAGGCGGTTCAGAAATTGCACCTTATGGCGGTGCTTACGGATTCAAGCGTTGTGTGGCAGTTATCGGGACGCTTGCTGGCTGGACGCCGTCACGCGCTTACCCGATCTGTTTCCATATATTGCACCGGCTTTATCAATGAATGTGCAGTGTTAACCTGCGAAAGCCCGTGGAGCGGGCAGTTTCTTACAAATTAATCAGATTTTGCAGTGCAGTAGCTGAATTTTCCGTCGTTTTTCGGGGATTCGGCCCGCAGCAATGCGTTTCATAAGGAGCCGGACCCATGCATGCCATCAGCTTTATTCAGGATTTGGCAGTGATCATGCTGGTGGCTGGCGTCGTGACTATCCTCTTTCATCGCCTCAAACAGCCTGTTGTGCTGGGCTACATCGTCGCCGGTTTTATCATCGGGCCGCACACACCGCCATTCGGGCTGATCCACGACGAAGACACCATTAAAACCCTCGCCGAGCTGGGGGTTATCTTCCTGATGTTTTGCCTCGGGCTGGAGTTCAGCCTGCGCAAGCTGTTCAAGGTAGGCGCTACAGCCTTTATCGCGGCGTTTCTCGAGATCACCCTGATGATCTGGATCGGGTATGAGATCGGTCAGTACTTCGGCTGGAGCACCATGGATTCGCTGTTCCTTGGCGCGATCCTGGCGATTTCTTCGACGACCATCATCGTCAAAGCCCTCAACGATCTGAAAATGAAGAATCAGCCGTTTGCGCAGTTGATTTTCGGTGTGCTGATTGTTGAGGACATTCTGGGGATCGGCATTATCGCGTTGCTGTCCGGGATCGCAGTCAGCGGGTCGGTCAGTTCGGGGGAGGTGTTTTCAACTGTCGGCAAGCTCTCGCTGTTCATGATCGTTGCATTGGTCATCGGAATTTTGCTGGTCCCACGTTTGCTGGCCTACGTGGCGAAATTCGAAAGCAATGAAATGCTGCTGATCACCGTGCTCGGTCTGTGTTTCGGGTTCTGCCTGCTAGTGGTCAAACTGGAATACAGCATGGTGCTGGGTGCGTTCCTGATCGGCGCGATCATGGCCGAGTCGCGCCAACTTCTGAAAATTGAGCGCCTGATCGAGCCTATTCGTGACATGTTCAGCGCTATCTTCTTCGTGGCTATTGGCTTGATGATTGATCCCGCGATCCTTGTGCAATACGCCTGGCCGATTGCGGTGATCACCGTCGCCGTTGTCCTCGGCAAGATGCTCTCCTGTGGGCTTGGCGCATTTCTCGCCGGTAACGACGGAAAGACCTCGCTGCGGGTGGGCATGGGCCTGTCACAGATTGGCGAGTTTTCCTTCATCATCGCGGCGCTGGGCATGACCTTGCAGGTCACCAGTGACTTTCTCTACCCGGTAGCGGTCGCCGTTTCAGCGATCACCACCTTGCTGACGCCTTATCTGATTCGCGGTGCTGACCCGCTCTCGAACCAGTTGGCGAACATCATGCCTCGCCGCGTAGCGCGTGTGTTTGGCATGTACGGAGAGTGGCTACGCAGCATCCAGCCGCAAGGTGAGGGTGCGCTGCTGGCGTCGATGATCCGGCGGATTCTGTTGCAGGTCGGGGTCAATCTGGCTTTGGTCGTGGCCATATTCTTCTGTGGCGGCTATTTCGCCGAGCGTATCGGCGTGTATATCAGCGACTGGGTCAGCGACGTCGGGCAGCAGAAAGCCTGGATCTGCGGCGCCGCGTTGTTGCTCTCGCTGCCATTTCTGATCGCGGCTTATCGCAAGCTCAAAGCGCTGTCGATGTTGCTGGCGGAAATGGGCGTCAAGCCGGAGATGGCGGGTCGGCACACGGCGCGAGTGCGCAAGGTGATCGCAGAGGTGATTCCTCTGCTGTCTTTGCTGGTGATCTTCGTGATGCTCGCGGCGCTGTCCGCGAGCATTCTGCCGACCAACGAACTGCTGATTCTGATCGCCGTGATCGCCGCCATTGTCGCGGCAGTAGCATGGCGCTGGTTCATCCGGGTGCATACGCGGATGCAGATCGCGTTGCTGGAGACGCTGGGGAATAACCAGGAGTCGAATGGGCACTAGCGGCCCGGTTGAAGCCTGATAACTGGGTACTGTAGGAGTTGTCGGAGGTTACGACGGCGCCGATAGCGGTTTGTCTGACACATCGCTATTCGCAGCCTTCGGCAGCTCCTACAGATCCAGGTAACGCAACTCAGCTTTCCAGCCAGACGTCCCGCGCCCAGTGCCACACCGACTCCCAGCTTTCTTCGGTGACCAGCTCTTCTTCGCCGGACCACAACACCACCGTGCCGTCTTCTTCAACACAGTAGTAGTCTTCACCGTCCTGACAGATCGGGATCAGCTCGCGTGGCACGCCAATATCCCAGGCAGAGGCCGCGACCTCAGGCAGATAAGTATGCGATCCGGGGTCGGTAACCGTTACCGGTTCCAGGCTGCCGTACACCACGTCGCTTACCGTCAGGAGAAATTCCTTGAAGACGAAGGGGATATTGATGAACAGCTGTTCTTCGACCTCAACGAGTTGGTCCTCGTCGGGCAGCTCCAGCGGAACCGGAACAGGTTCATTCGCTTCGCGTAATTGTTCAATGACTTCTTCCACGGCCTGGCTCCTCTGACTTGATGGCGCGGTTTATACAGTAGCTTAAAGCCTTTCTCAAAATAACTATCCCAACGGATAAACAAAAACCCCGGACAAGTCCGGGGTTCTGCTGATGCGTGAAGCTGTCTGGATCAGCCGTTCTGGCGGATACCAGCAACCAGCCAAGGCTGATTCTCGCCTTGTGGGCGCTCCATGTTCCAGCTTTCGCTGAACACTTCGCCTTGGTCAAAGCGCGAAGATTTGGATACGCCGCTGAAGGTCAGCGTAGCGATGGTCTTGTCAGCGCGATCATCCAGGCCGTCCAGTTGCACGGTCAGGTTGTCGATGTAAGTCGACTGGAACGCGTCGCCCAGATCTGCACGCTCTTTCTTCAGGAACTGCAGCATTTGCGGGGTCACGAACTCTTCGATCTTGTCCATCTCGTTCGCGTCCCAGTGCTGTTGCAGTGACTGGAAGTGGCTGCGAGCGGCTTCAAGGAAGCGCGTTTCGTTGAACCAGGCCGGAGCGTTGATCACCGGAGCGGCTGCCGATGCTGCACCCGAACCACCGAAAATCGAGTTCTGGGCAGGCTGTTGAGCGGCTTCACGCTGATAGGTCATCGGACCAGCAGCAGTAGCCATTTGCTCGCCTTGTTGCTTACGACGACGAGCCGCGATGAAGCGGAAGATCAGGAAGGCAATAACCGCCATGATCAAGATGTCGAAGATTTGCATCCCCTGGAAGCCGTCGCCCATGAACATGGAAGCGAGCAGGCCGCCGGCAGCGATACCGGCCAATGGGCCGAGCCAGCGGGAAGCACCGCTAGCAGCAGGGCGACCAGCAGCGGTTGGCGCTGCAGCTGGAGTGGTCGGAGTGGCTTGGCGCGACTGGTGACTTGGCGCCGAGCCCATGCTCTTGCCGCCACCGAAACGCGCAGCGTTGGCTTCAAAGCTCATAGTGAGCCCGATGCACAGCGCCATAGCGATGCTTAGAAAACGTTGCATAAGGGTATTCCCGTTTTGTGGATTGCACGCGCGCCATATTGCATAGGGCATATGTGTCTGGCTAGCGGCCAAGTGTTTCCGGCTTTTGCGTAATTGCCCAAGACCCTGTGTAGGTTGGTCCGTAGGGCCTTGGTTAAAGTTCTGTAGGACAGATCGCCGGACAGTGTCATCTATATGGAGGTGACCGGGGGCGGATTCAATCTGCCGCTGCATTGCTGCTGTCTGTGGGAGCTGGGCTTGCCCGCGACAAGGCTGGATACGATTCACATGAAACCGCGTTGACCTTATCGCCGGCAAGCCCAGCTTCCACAGGAAGTATTTCCATTCAGACAACGAGTCAGCAGTCTAAATAGCTTCCAGCTTCGCGTAGCCCATCATCAGCCACTTGCTGCCTTCTGCGAAGTTGACCTGCACTCGTGCCTGCGCGCCTGCGCCTTCGAAGTTGAGGATCACGCCCTCACCAAACACTGCATGCTGCACACGCTGGCCGAGGCTGAAAGAGGTTTCCGGAATCCCGGTGCCGTTGAACAGGTTGCTGGTGCTGACCTTTTGCGTGCCACCGAATGGACGGCTAACGCTATTGGACAAGCGTACTTCCTGAATCAGCAGCGGCGGGATTTCACGTACGAAACGAGACACCTTGTTGTAGGTCTCGCTGCCGTACAGGCGACGAGTTTCCGCATAGGTCATTACCAGTTGCTGCATGGCGCGAGTAATGCCCACGTACGCCAGACGCCGTTCTTCTTCGAGACGTCCAGGTTCCTCAAGGCTCATCTTGTGCGGGAACAGACCTTCTTCCATGCCCACCAGGAACACGTAAGGGAATTCCAGGCCCTTGGCGCTGTGCAAGGTCATCAACTGAATGCTGTCTTCGTGCTCCTCGGCCTGAGTATCTCCAGCCTCAAGCGAAGCGTGACCCAGGAAAGCAGCCAGTGGCGTCAGCTCCGCGTCTTCTTCGCTGTTTTCGAAGTTGCGCGCGGCGCTGACCAGTTCCTCAAGGTTTTCTACCCGGGCCTGGCCTTTTTCGCCTTTCTCTTCCTTGTGGTAATTGATCAGCCCGGACTGCTCGATGACGGTCTGCGTCATCAAGTGCAGCGGCATTTCCATAACCTTGGCGGCGAGGTTTTCGATCAGTTCGACAAAACCATTCAGCGCGCCTGCTGCACGGCCGGTCAGGCCCTTGTTAGCGATCAATTGGCGAGTGGCTTCCCACATCGATACGTCGGCATGACGAGCGTGCTGACGTATTGCTTCAACAGTTTTTTCGCCAATGCCGCGGGCCGGAACGTTGATAACCCGCTCAAGTGCTGCATCATTGCCACGGCCTTCCAGCAAGCGCAGGTAAGCCATGGCGTTCTTGATTTCCATACGTTCGAAGAAGCGTTGGCCGCCATAAATACGGTAGGGAATCCGTTCGCGCAGTAATGCTTCTTCAAGCACCCGTGATTGGGCGTTGGAGCGATAAAGAATGGCGATTTCGCTACGTGCCAGGCCCGTCTTGAGGGCGCTTTCGATGGTTTCCACGACATAACGGGCTTCGTCGTGTTCGTTGAAGGCTGCGTACAGATTGATTAGCTCTCCATCGCCGACATCAGTCCATAGCTCTTTGCCCATGCGGCCGCTGTTATTGATGATCAGCCCGTTGGCGGCCTTGAGGATACTGGCGGTGGAGCGGTAGTTCTGTTCCAGACGTATGACTTCGGTGTCCGGGAAGTCAGACGAATACTGGTGGATGTTTTCGATCTTCGCCCCGCGCCAGCCATAAATAGACTGGTCGTCATCGCCAACTACCATCAGGCTGTCGCCACCCTGCGCCAGCAAGCGCAGCCAGGCGTATTGCACGGCGTTGGTGTCCTGGAATTCGTCGACCAGTACATGCCGGAAACGTCGCTGGTAATGGGCGAGGAGGCCAGGATTGTCGCGCCACAGGTCGAGCGCGCGCAACAGCAGCTCGGAGAAGTCGATCACCCCGGCGCGCTGACAGGCGACTTCGTAGGCTTCGTAGATCGACTTCATGGTGGTCAGGAACAGATCACCACTGGCTTGAATATGCTTGGGGCGCAGGCCTTCGTCTTTCTGGCCGTTGATAAACCACTGGGCTTGTTTGACGGGCCAGCGCTGTTCGTCCAGCCCTAGCTCGCGGATCACGCGTTTGACCAAGCGGGCCTGGTCGTCGCTGTCCAGGATCTGGAAGGTCTGCGCCAGATTGGCTTCCTGCCAGTGCGCACGCAACAAGCGGTGCGCGAGGCCGTGAAACGTGCCGACCCACATGCCTGCCGGGTTAATACCCATCAGCTGTTCGATCCGGTGGCGCATTTCTGCTGCCGCCTTGTTGGTGAAGGTCACCGACAGGATCGAGTGCGGCGAGGCTTGCTCGACCTGGATCAACCAGGCGATGCGATGCACCAGCACACGGGTTTTGCCGGAACCAGCGCCGGCCAGAACCAACTGACGACCCACGGAGGCAGCTACGGCCTGACGTTGGGCATCGTTGAGGGAGTTAAGCAGAAGGGAGAGATCATCGCGCATCGACGCATTCTAGGGTGCCGAGCGAAGCCGGGCAAACCATGCTTTGCCCAAATCGACAAAAGTGCGCTCGGCGACGATCGGCAGGCAATCATCCGTACTGACCGGATGTCCGAATTAGACGAGCACAGTGAGTCAAGTGGCGAACTGCCATTTAATATGAGGAGAGACGTTTGGTCTCTGGTGGCGCTTGTGTATGCTCCCTGCACGTTCAAGGCCACACCATTATAAGAAACCGCCATGACTTCAAGTTTTAGCGCTACAGCTACCTCTCGGGTAGACCGGCGCAATATCCGCAAGCAGTACGCCAGCCAGTTGGCGGTCGAGCGCACGCGCATGCTGTATCAAGGCTCGTTGCTGCCCACACTGTTCATGTTGATCAATGGTTTGGTCTGCGCCTGGCTGTTGTGGGGGCCGGAGCGTTATCTGCTGGTGGGCGTGTGGCTCGGCTGGCTTGCCGCATTGGTAGGTTTGCGGATCTTTCAGGTCGCCGCCTTTCGCTCTGCATCCGCCGAGCGCCGCGCGCTACCGATCTGGGGGCAGACATTTCTGTTGGGCACCTGTGCAAGCGGACTGACGCTGGCCAGCGCCGCACTCGTGCTGGTGCCTGTCGAGAACTTTCAACAGCAAGCCTGGGTATTTGGCCTGATCGGCGTAGCGACGCTCTCCGCGAGTGTCGCCTACGCGGTGAGCATTACCGCATTTCTCACGTTCACCCTGGCGTGTCTCTTGCCGCCTATTATCTATTCATTCTGGGGCGGGGATGTTCCTTTGCGGGGCTGGGGATGGTTGGGGTTGATCCTGTTACTGGCCTTGAGCGTTGTCGCCTGGCAGGTTAACCGTCTGATTCATCGAGGGCTGATCAGGCGCTTTCAGAATCAGGCGCTGATCGATTTTTTGCAGCAGGCTCAGGCTCAGAGCGAGCAACTCAATACTGAGCTTGCCCGGGAAATAGAGCACCGTCGAAAAGCCGAACGTAGTCTGCTTGAGGCTCAGGCCGAGTTGGAGACTCGGGTGGTGCAGCGCACTCAGGAGTTGGAGGAAGCCAATCTTGCCCTGAGTAAAAGCCCGCCCCGGCTGGCGGCGACCGTATTCGAGGCGGCCAGTGAAGGCATCGTCATCTTCGATCCGGACTACAACATTCTCGCGGTTAATCAGGCTTTCAGCCGAGTGACCGGCTATGAACAAGAGGATATGGTCGGACGTAAAGTGACCGATATCGCCAGCAGCCGCGATGCGCGACGACACTTTCAAGTCATTCATCAGGCACTTGAGCAAACCGGATGCTGGGAAGGCGAGTTGGTAGAAACCCGCAAGAATGGCGAGCTGTACCCACAATGGCTGCATTTGAGCGTGGTGCGGGATATCGCTGGCAATATGAGCCATATCGTTGGCTTCTTCGCCGATCTGTCTGCGCGTAGGCAGTCCGAAGAGCGCATGCGCTATCTGACTCATTACGATGAGCTGACCGGGCTCGCCAATCGGTCGCTGTTCAAGGAACGCCTGCACGAAGCTAATCAACGGGTGCGGCAAGGCGGCAGGAGCCTGGCGCTGCTGCACATCAATCTGGACCGGTTCAAACTACTCAATGACAGCTTCGGTCATGAAGTTGCCGACCAGTTGCTTAAACAGGTCTCGCGTCGTCTGGGCAGTACCTTGCCGGAAGCGGACACCATTGCCAGATTGTCTGGCGATGAGTTTGCGGTGCTGTTCGACTCGTACGGCAGTCTGTCCAGTCTGACCCGCGTCACCACGCGCCTGCTGGCCAAGCTGAGAACGCCCATCTCCGTAGCGGGCCATGAACTGGTTGTCAGTGCGTCAGTCGGTATCAGCCTGTTGCCTGATTCGGCGCGGGAAATTTCGGCGTTGGTCAATCAGGCCAACATCGCGATGCAGCACGCCAAGCATCTGGGCGGTAACAACTTCCAGTTTTTCACCGAAAGCCTGCAAGCCAGCACCCTTGAGCGTCTGCAACTGGAGATTCAACTGCGTCGGGCGATTGAAGGCCGACAGTTGGAGGTTTTCTATCAACCCAAGCTGTCATTGGCGACTGGACATCTCGATGCTGCGGAGGCACTGGTGCGCTGGCGTCACCCGGAACGCGGCATGGTGCCGCCTGGAGACTTCATCAGCCTGGCTGAAGAGACTGGCCTGATTGTTTCCATTGGCGAGATTGTCCTGCGCGAAGCCTGCCGCCAGGCATGTGAATGGCAGCGCCAAGGGCTTGAGCCCATTCGGGTATCAGTCAATCTGTCGGTACATCAGTTACGTCAGGGCAAGCTGGTCAGCCTGGTGCGGCAAGTACTGGAGGAAACCGGACTGGCGCCTCACTGGCTGGAGCTGGAGCTGACCGAAAGCCAATTGCTCGACAACGTCGAGCACATCATCACCACCTTCCAGCAGTTACGGGAATTGGGGGTGAAGCTGGCTATTGACGATTTCGGTACGGGTTACTCGTCATTGAGCTACCTCAAACGCTTCCCCGTGGACTACGTGAAAATCGATCAGGCGTTCATTCGCGGGTTGGGCGAGGGCACCGAAGACGCCGCAATTACCCGCGCCATTATCGCCATGGCGCATAGCCTGGGTTTGAAAGTGGTCGCGGAAGGTGTGGAAACTCAGACGCAGCTCGACTTTCTGCGCAGCAATGGTTGCGATGAGGTGCAGGGGTATTTGATCAGTCGGCCGATTGAGGCAGAGGTTCTGGCTGAAGTTCTGAGGGAAAACGCGAGCCAGATCTGGCATTGATGTGGGAAAGGTCCTGTTTCGTTGCCTGACTTCTCCCCAAATCGTTCCTGTTTACCTGACCCGGTTCGTTTAACTGGGCGTCCCGCAGGTCATGTAGTATAACTACAAGAAAGCTACATCCCGTCCCATGCACCTTTGCCGAGTCTGCCCCTTTGAATCTGCTGCAACACATTGCCCAGTCACGCCATCTGTTACGCAAGTCGGAGCTGAAAGTCGCCGACCACGTGCTGCTTGACCCTGCGGCTGTGATGCACAGTTCCATGGCCGATCTGGCGCATAGCGTCGGTATCAGCGAGCCGACCATCGTGCGCTTCTGCCGTGCCATTGGTTGCACCGGCTTTCAGGATTTGAAGCTCAAACTGGCGCAGAGCCTTGCGGCCGGAGCCAGCTTTGGCCAGTTTGCGATCCACGAAGATGACTCGGTCGCTGACTACAGCCTGAAGATTTTCGACACCACGTTGCACACGTTGATGGAAGTTCGCGAAAACCTGGACCCTCACGCTCTGCAATTGGCAGTGACAGCCATGGCGGCGGCCAAGCGAGTCGAGTTTTACGGTTTTGGTGCGTCGGGTGCTGTAGCGGCTGACGCACAGCACAAGTTCTTCCGTTTGTTGCTTAGTGCGGCGGCCTATTCAGATCCGCATATGCAGGCCATGTCTGCCGTTACCCTGACGCCGACCGATGTTGCGGTGTGTATTTCTCAGTCTGGGCGCTCCAAGGATCTGCTGATTACCGCGAATCTGGTGCGCGAGACCGGTGCGACATTGATCACTTTGTGCCCGAGTCAAACGCCATTGGCTGAACTTTCGTCAGTCAATCTGGCGATTGATGTGCACGAAGACACCGAAATCTATACTCCGCTGACCTCGCGTATTGCGCATCTGGTGGTCATTGATGTGCTGGCAATGGGCGTCGCCATGGCGCGCGGGCCTAGCCTGGTCAACCATCTGAAAAGCGTGAAGCGCAGTTTGCGCAGCCTTCGCCTGTCGCCCAAATCGATCAAATCTCACGAAGACTAATGTTCTCAGGGGCTTGACGCAAAAACTGCTGCCCGCTACCTGGGAGGTAGCGGGCAGAAGCCCTGAACTTTGATGCTAACGCGCTTGATCAATGGGTAATCTGTACGTCATCGATGCTTGCCAGCAGCGCGCCTTTGTAAAAGATACTGACTCCGGTGATTGTTGCTCCGCTTGGTTGCGTGTAACTAACCGGGGTATCAAACAGTGTCGTTTCATCCCTCTCTACTGGCAGGGTAATGTCGTTTTCTCTGCTTTCGACCATCAGATCCAGACCTAGATGGTTGCCAGCAACGGGAGATGCATTGCGAACCAAAACTGCCTGAAGGCGGTGAGGCAGCGACACGATGCCAGAAACCTTCAAGGTATTAACGCCTGGCATTTTGTCGTCTTGTGCATGCCAGTCTTTGTGTTGAATGCTCACTGTTTAGCTCCTTGCTAATAGTTAATGTGCGTCCTGCAGGGCTACTATCTCAAGGGCTTGCTGGTGGGCAGCACTACATAAATATATTGGTTGATACATCATGTTTCTGGTGTGGCATCTATTGATCTTAACCATCCTGTCACGCATTCGCCGTCAGATCGTCACGCCCACTGGGCATTCTGTACTCCCGCAACGCACTGGGAGACAGGATATGCCTCGGCACTACGATGACTCGCAACAGAGCAGCACCGTCAAAACCCGCCGTCAGCAGGAAGATCAGCGACGTATGGGGTTCCGTCGGGCGATAGAAAGCTATTCAGAAGCGCGTCGGCTCAATCAAGAGCTGTGCGACTTTGAGGAGAGTGTTTCGGAGCGCTTCTGGCAGGCCGCTAAACCGTTGGAAGGCGCCCGTCGAAACGCTCCATCAGCTGGCTGATCTGCGCACGCTCGGTGCGGATGAACCCCAGGAAGGCGTGTGCCACGGGCGACAAGCGTCGATCCTTGGCCTGCACCACGCACCAGCTGCGATACAGCGGCAACTCTGCCACCGGTAACTCCCTGAGCATGCTGGTGGCAAGTTCCAGACTGACCGCGTGGCGGGTCAGCATCGCAATGCCCAGTCCGGCAAGTACACTTTCACGCTGCGCTTCGTGGGCCGACATCTCTACAGTCTTGGTGAAGTGCACGCGTTTGTCCTTGAAGTACTCTTCGCAGGCCTTGCGAGTCCCCGAACCATTTTCCCGAATCAGCAACGTATAAGGCTCCAGATCCTTGAGCGCCAACGCACGCCCGTCGCATAGCGGGTGGTCTGGCGGGGCAACGGCTACAATCGGATTATTCAGGAATGGCAGGAATTCCAGGCCCATGTCCTGCGGGACCATCGACATCACGACCAAATCATCACGGTTGTCTGACAGCCTCCTGATCACTTGAGCGCGGTTGACTACCGTCAGATTCAGAACCACCTCCGGGAAATTGCGTTTGAAGGCGGCGAACAGATGCGGGATGAAATATTTACAGCTCGACTCAACGGCCAGCTTCAGTTGCCCTTGCAGTGAGCCCTGCATATCGGTGAGCTGCATATCCAGGCTTTCCAGTCGCCCGAAAATATCGCGACTGGCCGATTGCAGCGCTTCAGCGGCCTCGGTGAGGTAAAGTTTTTTGCCGACGTATTCAAACAGCGGTTGGCCTACCAGTTCTTCAAGCTGACGAATCTGCAGGCTGACAGCCGGCTGAGTGAGCGACATTTCTTCCGCTGCTCTGCTGTATGAACGCAGATCACACACTTCGTTGAAAATTCGTAGCTGACGCAATGTCATACGCATCAATGACTTACGCATTTTTACCGGCTCCGCTTATGCGCTGAAGTGTCAACTATAAGGCTTTACTTATACACAACCCAATTTTTACTCATTTTTGTTAATCCCTGATCGGGCATAGGGTGTTCCTGCGGCAATCAACCACATGCCCTGTTACAAAACCGGTTCTGCTACAAAAACCGCTTTAACGGTCGAGGAAATACTCGTGATAACAAAAATCCTGATCGCCAACCGTGGAGAGATCGCTGTCCGGATCGTGCGCGCTTGCGCCGAGATGGGCATCCGTTCGGTGGCAATCTTTTCCGACGCCGATCGCCATGCGTTACACGTCAAGCGGGCGGACGAAGCCCATAGCATTGGTGCCGAGCCTCTTGCGGGCTATCTGAACCCGCGCAAGCTGGTCAATCTTGCGGTGGAGACCGGTTGCGATGCTTTGCATCCAGGCTACGGGTTCCTTTCGGAAAATGCCGAACTGGCGGACATATGCGCCGAACGTGGCATTAAATTCATTGGTCCTTCGGCTGAAGTCATCCGCCGTATGGGGGACAAGACTGAAGCGCGCCGCAGCATGATCAAGGCCGGTGTGCCGGTGACGCCGGGTACCGAAGGCAACGTTGCCGACATTACCGAGGCGCTGCTCGAAGGGGACCGCATCGGTTACCCGGTGATGCTCAAAGCCACTTCGGGTGGCGGCGGTCGGGGTATCCGCCGATGCAACAGCCGCGAAGAGTTGGAGCAAGCGTTTCCGCGAGTGATTTCCGAAGCGACCAAAGCATTTGGCTCGGCAGAGGTTTTCCTCGAAAAGTGCATCGTCAATCCCAAGCATATTGAAGCGCAGATTCTGGGCGACAGCTTCGGCAATGTCGTGCACCTGTTTGAGCGTGACTGCTCGATTCAGCGCCGCAACCAGAAGCTGATCGAAATCGCTCCAAGCCCGCAGTTGACTCCGGAACAGCGTGCTTACATTGGTGATCTTTCTGTACGCGCGGCAAAGGCAGTGGGTTACGAGAACGCCGGCACCGTGGAGTTCCTGCTCGCGGAGGGCGAGGTGTACTTCATGGAGATGAACACTCGGGTGCAGGTGGAGCACACCATCACTGAGGAAATCACCGGTATCGATATCGTCCGCGAACAGATTCGGATCGCGTCCGGCCTGCCGCTCTCGGTCAAGCAGGAAGACATCATCCATCGTGGTTTCGCCCTGCAGTTCCGGATCAACGCTGAGGATCCGAAGAACAACTTCCTGCCGAGCTTCGGCAAGATCACTCGTTATTACGCGCCCGGCGGTCCCGGTGTGCGTACCGATACGGCGATTTACACGGGCTATACCATCCCGCCGTATTACGACTCCATGTGCCTGAAGCTGATTGTCTGGGCGCTGACCTGGGAGGAGGCGATGGACCGTGGTTTGCGCGCACTGGATGACATGCGCCTGCAAGGGGTGAAAACCACTGCGGCTTATTACCAGGAAATTTTGCGTAACCCGGAATTCCGTAGCGGTCAGTTCAATACCAGCTTCGTGGAAAGCCATCCAGAACTGACCAACTACTCGATCAAGCGCAAACCCGAAGAGCTGGCCCTGGCCATCGCTGCCGCCATCGCCGCCCACGCAGGGTTATGAATAAGCAGCGGCAAGCTCCAAGCCGCAAGCTTCAAGCAAAAGCAGATCTGCTCTTACTTGCCGCTTGTAGCTTGCAGCTTGTCGCTATGAGGAGATCCAAATGTCTAAGAAAATCTTCGTAACTGACACCATCCTGCGTGACGCCCACCAGTCGCTGCTGGCCACTCGCATGCGCACCGAAGACATGCTGCCCATCTGCGACAAGCTCGACAAAGTCGGCTACTGGTCGCTGGAGTGCTGGGGCGGCGCGACGTTTGATGCGTGTGTGCGCTTTCTGAAAGAAGACCCGTGGGAGCGCTTGCGCCAACTGCGTGCCGCGTTGCCCAACACGCGCCTGCAAATGTTGCTGCGTGGGCAGAACCTGTTGGGCTATCGCCATTACAGCGACGACGTGGTCAAAGCCTTCGTCGCCAAGGCTGCGGTCAATGGCATTGATGTGTTCCGTATCTTCGACGCCATGAACGATGTGCGTAACCTGCGCGTCGCCATCGAGGCGGTGAAAGCTGCTGGCAAACATGCTCAGGGCACCATCGCTTACACGACGAGTCCGGTGCATACCATCGACGCCTTTGTCGCTCAGGCCAAACAGATGGAGTCCATGGGCTGTGATTCGGTAGCGATCAAAGACATGGCGGGTTTGCTGACGCCCTACGCCACGGGCGAACTGGTCAAAGCGCTCAAGACAGAGCAGTCGTTGCCGGTGTTTATCCACTCTCACGATACCGCTGGCCTGGCCGCGATGTGTCAGCTCAAAGCGATCGAGAACGGCGCCGATCACATCGATACCGCCATCTCCAGCTTCGCGTGGGGCACTAGCCATCCGGGCACAGAGTCTATGGTTGCCGCGCTCAAAGGCAGCGAATTCGACACCGGTCTGAACCTGGAGCTGTTGCAGGAAATCGGGCTGTATTTCTACGCTGTCCGTAAGAAATATCACCAGTTCGAAAGCGAATTCACAGCGGTCGATACCCGTGTGCAGGTCAATCAGGTGCCGGGCGGGATGATTTCCAACCTCGCCAACCAACTCAAGGAACAGGGCGCGCTAAACCGCATGGGTGAAGTGCTGGCCGAGATTCCACGGGTGCGCAAAGACCTGGGTTACCCGCCGCTGGTGACACCGACTTCGCAAATCGTTGGTACGCAGGCGTTCTTCAATGTCCTGGCGGGTGAGCGCTACAAGACCATCACCAATGAAGTGAAGCTTTATCTGCAGGGCGGCTATGGCAAGGCGCCGGGTCAGGTGGATGAAAAGCTGCGTCGTCAGGCGATCGGCAATGAAGAGCTGATCGACGTGCGACCGGCAGATCTGCTCAAGCCGGAGATGACCAAGCTGCGTGGCGAAATTGGCGCCTTGGCCCAAAGCGAAGAAGACGTGCTGACTTACGCGATGTTTCCGGACATTGGCCGCAAGTTCCTCGAAGAGCGTGCTGCTGGCACCCTCAAACCTGAAGAGTTGTTGCCTATCCCGGAAGCGGGTGGTGTAAGCAAAGCCAGTGGAGAGGGCGTGCCAACCGAATTCGTTATCGACGTTCACGGTGAAAGCTACCGGGTCGATATCACCGGGGTGGGCGTGAAGTCGGAAGGCAAGCGTCACTTCTATCTGTCCATCGATGGCATGCCGGAAGAAGTGGTGTTCGAGCCGCTCAATGAGTTTGTCAGCGGCGGCGCAAGCAAGCGCACTCAGGCCAGTGGTCCGGGCCACGTCAGCACCACCATGCCCGGCAACATCGTCGATGTCCTGGTCAAGGAAGGTGACATGGTCAAAGCCGGTCAGGCCGTATTGATTACCGAAGCCATGAAGATGGAAACCGAAGTCCAGGCTGCAATCGCTGGCAAGGTCGTCGCCATTCATGTGGCCAAGGGCGACCGGGTTAATCCGGGCGAGATATTGGTAGAGATTGAGGGTTGATCAGGCACGATCCCAAACCCGTAGCGAGGCTCATGTGGGAGCGGATTTATCCGCGAATGCTGTAGTGAAAACGCCGCCTATGTTTCGGGTGTACCGGCCTCTTCGCGAATGAATTCGCTCCTACAAGGCTGTATTGCCAAGCATTGAATTTCAAGATTTCCTCAGGGGGCCTCCGTGGCTCCCTTTTTTTAATTCAAAGCTCATAACTGCATTAAATTGCATTTTTTGCCTCGAACATAAGTCCATAAATGCACTGTAGTGCAGATAGATTCACTTTTACTGTCTGGCAGGTGCAATAAATTGCAGGCGGCCCATGTATAACCTCACCGTTCAAATTTATGGCGATGACATCTGGAAGGATGCGTTCAACCATCCAGCCATCACTCTGGGCAAACTGGACCAGCGGTTGACCACCTGGGGGCTGCAATGACCTTATCCATTGACGCTCGCGCGCTGCTGATCGAAAGCGTTCAACAGGGTATCGCTGACGGAAGCCTTGAGATGGGCGAGGCGGTCAAGCGGCTGCGGTTTGAGGGCGCGAGGTTGCATCAAAGCCAGTACGCCAGGATGTGCAAAATCTCGGTACGGACGTTGATTCAGATCGAGCAGGGTGAAGGTAATCCGACCCTCAAGTCTTTGAACGCGGTGTTCCGGCCATTCGGTTTGCAGATGGGAGTGGTGAGGCGTCATCGGCAGATCAGCTAACGACCTCTCACCACTTGTCTTACGCTTTCTCTCTTATGGCTTTTTGTAGCGCTTCTGAATCGCCTCGGCCACTTGCTTGAAGCTGATGCTTTGCGACGCGATCTTTTCCATGCCGTCTTCTTTCAGGTAGCTGAACTTCACGTACAGGAGCTGGCCTTTTTGTTTCTGGACATCGTTCAAGCCAACGAGCGATTTCCTCATATCATTCAAAGTGGTCGGGCTCGCTGCGAGCACCACCCAGTCCGGCACAGGAATGACGTTGGCGAAATACTTTACTACCTCGACCAGCGTATCCCCTATCGGGAAAATTCCGCTGAAGCGCTCCTTGGCTTTGAACGGCGCGATGCCCATGTAAATGTCCGGCAGGGACTTGATCTGGCTCTCGATGCCATGTGTCTCACGGGAAAGCAAAAACTCCATGATCTGCAGTGGAGTGCCAACGATGATCAGGGATTGGGCGCCTACAACGGTGTCCGAGAACAGATAATAGTTTTTGCTACCTGCCACGGCTTTCTGCAACTCGCCACGGTCGATGATGACGCTGCCGTATTTGCCGCTGTGTAAAACAGGGGCGGGTACACGCCATGGATTAACTGGCGCTGCTTTGATGCTTATGTCCTGGAGGGCGGACGGGATTTCGGAATTCATTTCACAACATCCTTGTTGTTTATTGCCGGTTAATGGGTGCATGCCAAGGTGGCATGCACTGAACCATAGTCTCTGCGCCGGGAAGCGCAAAAACTTAACTTGCTGATATGTAGCGAATTGTTCGATTTTAGACTTGTGGGAGATCCTATGTGGCCTGCAAGCGTGATCTTGATCTTGTAGGACCGGCTTCAGCCGGGAGGGGGATTTCTGCCGAAGGAGGTCTAGCGAATGTCCTTACATCCTCCCGGCTAAAGCCGGTCCTACTGAATGGCGAAGATCCTGTGGGAGCGAGCTTGTTCGGGAGACAGGATGTTTTAGCAACCGTCTCGCGCGCGTTCGCTCCTGCAGGTCGTGGGATGCGGCAGGCCTGTTTAAATCTTACGAAACGCTTCCAGGCCTTTTATCTGCTGGCCATCTTCGAAGTTCTCTTCAGCCAACCATCCCTCAAAGGCCTTTTGCAGTTCAGGCCATTCGCTGTCGATGATTGAATACCAGGCGGTGTTACGGTTTACGCCTTTGACCACCATGTGTTGCCGAAAGGTGCCCTCATAACTGAAGCCGAACCGGTCAGCTGCGCGCTTGGAGCGGGCGTTGTCGGCGTTGCATTTCCACTCCAGGCGACGGTAGCCCAAAGCGAAGGCTTCTTTAGCCAGCAGGTATATCGCCTCGGTTCCTTTTGGTGTGCGTTGCATCTGGCCGCCGAAGGTCACGTGACCAATTTCGATTCGGCCTTGGGCTGCGACGATCGACATCAGGCTCAGGCAACCATCTATCACGCCCGTCACCTGATCGACGATCGCGTAGAACCACGGGTCGGTATTGGCTTCGTGACCTGCTAGCCAGGTGTCGAACACGCTGCGCTCCAGGAATGGCCCGTAAGGCAGATAATCCCAAAGTTTGGGATCCGAGTCAGGCCCCTGCAGGGCGTCCCATAAACCGTCGCCATGACGCGCGACACTGAGTTTTTCCAGACGGATAAAACGTCCCTCCAGCGTTCTGGTGTCCGGGAGTTTCGCTGGTTGCCAATCGGGTACAGGGTTCGACATGGACAAGTTTCCTAGATCATTTTTCGAAATTGAATATAGCCAGGGCGCTCAGCAATTCGCTCGTATAGCTGGATCGCGGTGGCGTTGGTTTCGTGAGTCAACCAGTGAACCTTGTCGCAATCATTGGCTTTGGCAGTGGTGTAAACGTGTTCTATCAACAGGCGCCCCACGCCAGTCCCGCGTTGTTCCGGCGTAACCAGCAGGTCCTGAAGGTAACAAGCGTTGGCGATGCTCCAGTTGGAGCGATGATAGATGAAGTGGACCATGCCCACTGCTTCGCAGTCTTGCCAGGCCAAGGCCGCATTGGTGGGCTCAGCGGGATCGAGAAAACGCTGCCATGTGCTGGCGATAACGGTGTCGGGCAGCACGGTTTTGTAGAACGTCAGGTAGGCCAGCCACAGCGGCAGCCATGCCGCGTGATCCTGTTCGGTGACGGGACGAATCTGAATATCGGTCATGGCGATCTCCTGTCGAAATAATTAACTGAATTAAATGCTTTTCTGTAGGAGCTCGCGGTGCTCGTGAGCCTACAAATCCCGGTGTGCGTCAAAAACAGTCTCAGCTCATCTGGCGAGCCAGTTCCTGATCCTTGGAATCCGCGCTGGCCGCCAGTCCGTCACGCACACCTGCGATGTCGGCCGCTGATCGGTTCTGGCTGAGTTTGCGTTTGCCCTCCAGGCGCTCGATAGGCAGCGAAAAGCCGACGATGGCGCCGAGCATCTTGTCGATGTAATCCGCTGGAGCGTCGGCCACCGCCCAAGGGGGGTCGCGTCCAGTTTCGTGTTTGGCAGTCAGACCGCTGACGACCTCGAGCAGGCGCTTTGGATCACTGAAGACCTGCGCGCAGCCATAGGCGTGAACGGTCACGTAATTCCAGGTAGGCACGACCTTGCCGTGCTCTGCCTTAGATGGATAAAACGAGGGGCTGACGTAAGCGTCCACGCTTGGGAAGATCACCAAGGCTTCTGCCCCCTGTTGCAGTGCGCGCCACTGAGGATTGGCCTTGGCCAGATGACCATAAAGCGTGCCTTGTGCGCCCTCATCGCTGCGCAATAGCAACGGCAAATGGCTGGCCTGCAGGCCTTGCTCGTCATGAGTAACGAGAATTGCCAGCCGGGTCTGCTCAATCAGGCTGTGCAGGCTGACGAGTTCGTTGTCTGTGAAGGCGCTTGGTGTGTACATGGAAATATCTCTTTGCCGATGCCTGAATCGTAGGCAGGCTATTGGCTTGTTGTAAGAGCCATTATTCGCCAATTTGATAGGGCCAATTCATGTCCCAGCCGCCATCCTTTCCCTTCAGCCTGACGGGTATCGAGCTTGATCGTCGCAAAGGCCTGAGCCGTCAGCTTTACGAAGCCATGCGCGTGCGTATTCTCGACGGGCGTTTGAGTAGCGGGACTCGTTTGCCAGCCAGCCGGGATCTGGCTCAATCCCTGGGCATTTCCCGCAATAGCGTGATGCGCGCTTACGACCAGCTGTATGCAGAAGGCTTTACCCAAGGACGAATCGGCGACGGGACTTATGTCGCGCTGTTATCCGGCGCTGCAATCCTTGGCAAAAAACTATCCACAAAAGTGTCCACAGGGTTACCAACAGGCTTACCCACAGCTTTATCCACAAAATCTCAATTATCAGCCGAAAATATCGGTGTCGAAGTTATCCACAGCGCGGCTGTTGAGCGGCTTGAGCGCCATCATTTGAACCCTCCGCTCGCAGGTGCGCCTCGGGCATTTCGCGTCGGTGTGCCGGCGTTCGATCTGTTCCCTTTTGCGACGTGGGGCAGGCTTTATTCGGCGTTTTGGCGTAAGCCTGACCTGGCCTTGCTCGGCTACGGTGAGGCCGCAGGTTATCCACTTCTACGTGAATTGATCGCGGTCTATCTGCGTACCTCGCGAGGCTTGCAATGCGCCGTTGAGCAAATAGTAATCACCAGTGGCGCGCAGCAGGCGATAAGTCTTTGTGCACAGTTGCTGTTGGAGGAGGGCGACGGTGTTGCTATCGAAAATCCGGGATACCGTGCGGCAGGGCATGCCTTCGCGGTAGCGGGTGCGAAGTTGCACGGCATTGCTGTTGATGAGGAAGGCTTGTGTTGCCACGAGCTTGAGCGACATCCCTGCAAACTTGCTTATGTAACCCCTTCGCATCAATACCCGACGGGTGTGGTCATGAGCCTCGCCCGGCGTTTGGAGTTGCTTGCCTGGGCCGAGAAAACACGAGGTTGGGTTATCGAGGATGACTACGACGGCGAGTACCGCTACAGCGGTGCGCCCTTGGCACCTTTGGCGGCACTGGACCGCAGTGGTCGAGTCTTATACGTCGGTACCTTCGGCAAAATTGCCTATCCCGGATTGCGCCTGGGATATCTGGTGCTGCCTGCAGGTCTGGTTGAACCGTTCAGTCGGCGTCGTGCGGTGGATATGCGCCACTCTGAAGTCAGCACCCAGGCGGTGATGGCCGGGTTCATCGCTGCTGGGCATTTTCAGCGCCACATCCGCAGGATGCGCCGTGCAGCATTGAGCCGTCGCAATACCTTGTTGAGCCATTGGCCCGACGATATCCCAGGCTGTGCGGCAATGCCCAAAGTCGTCGCCGGACTGCATGTCGCGGTGAGGGTAGACAACCTGGCGCGGGAAACTGAGCTGATTGAAAAAGCCAATAGCGTCGGCGTAGAAATCAGCCCTTTAAGCAGTTACTGGCTGCCGGAATCCAGCGAGCCAGTGGATAAGAGGGCAGGGCTGGTGTTGGGCTTTGCAGCGGTCCCGGAGGTGGACATCGTGGCAGCACTGGAAAGGCTGAAACAGGTCTGGCGATAACTTTAGGAAAACACCAGCCCTTGTTGGCTCCCATCAAGCAAAAAATAACATCCAAATTGAAATGTTTTTTTGTAGGAGCCATCCCGTTATTCCTGACGCCGCGCTGTTTAACAGCAGAAAGGAACCTGTAGGAGCGCGCTTGCCCGCGATAGCGTCAGCACAACCGATTATTTATTAACCGACAGACCGAATAGCGGGCAAGCGCGCTCTTACAGGTAAAAAAGCATTCCAAGTCAGATGGTTGAATGTTGTTTTTGGAAGCGCACAGCAACGGGATCATTGTTTATTGCGTGTCAGCGCATCGGCAGGATCACGAAAGCTTGTGCGCGATATACTCGCCGCCATTACCCCTTTAAACCGAGACTTCTCATGAGTACTTCTCTTGCTGCGGCGCCGGCTCGCAAGCCCGGTGCGCCGCTCATTGCTACTTTTCTGTTGCTGTTCATCGCGATGTTTCTGCTGAGCAGCGTGGGTGTGCGTCAGGTGCTTCTGCTGATCGTTGGCGCGGCATTGGGTCTGACGCTTTACCACGCAGCTTTCGGCTTCACCTCTGCATGGCGCGTGTTCATTCGTGAGCGGCGCGGCGCGGGCTTGCGTGCACAGATGATCATGCTCGCTATCGCGGTGGTGCTGTTCTTCCCGGCACTGGGTGCAGGCACGTTGTTCGGTCAGCCCGTAAACGGGCTGGTTGCGCCGGCAGGTGTATCGGTGGTGTTTGGTGCTTTCATCTTCGGCATCGGCATGCAACTGGGTGGCGGCTGTGCATCCGGGACCCTGTTCACTGCGGGCGGCGGTAACGCACGAATGCTGGTGACCCTGCTGTTCTTCATCCTCGGCTCGTTGATCGCGACGCATCACGTTGACTGGTGGTTTGCGCTGCCCTCGTTTCCTGCAACGTCCATCGTTAAAAGCTTTGGCGTGATACCGGCGTTGGTGCTGAGCCTGGCGGTGTTCGCTGTTATTGCATTCGTCACTGTGCGTCTGGAAAAGCGTCGTCACGGCCAACTGGAATTAGCAGTGACCAGCGAACACGTCGGCTTGCGCCGGTTCTTGCACGGCCCATGGCCGCTGGTGTGGGGCGCGATTGGTTTGGCGCTGCTCAACTACGCGACCCTTGCACTGGCCGGTCGCCCCTGGGGCATCACCTCGGCCTTTGCCTTGTGGGGCGCCAAGGTTGCAGGCTCTCTGGGTGTTGATGTGGGCAGTTGGGCGTTCTGGCAGATGCCAGCCAATGCCAAGGCTTTGGCTGCACCCGTGTGGGAAGACATTACCAGCGTGATGGACATCGGCATCATGATCGGTGCGTTACTGGCCGCTGGTCTGGCAGGAAAATTCGCGCCGAACCTGAAAATCCCGGCTCGCTCCATCGTTGCGGCGGTGATTGGTGGTTTGCTGCTGGGTTACGGTTCGCGTCTGGCATACGGCTGCAATATCGGCGCGTACTTCAGCGGTATCGCATCCGGCAGCCTGCATGGCTGGTTGTGGCTGGTGGCGGCGTACATCGGCAACGTGGCGGGTGTGAAATTCCGCCCGTTCTTCTTCCCGGGCGAGAAACCGCAGGTTGCGCTGAGCGGTTGCTGAATTGTTCGCCACGTAATACTTGTAGGAGCGAACTTGTTCGCGAGGCGCCAGTGCAGACATTAAATTGATGTTGCCTGTTCAAATCGCTTCGCCAACAAGTTGGCTCCTACAAGGGGTCGTTATCGTCCGAGTTGCTCCTTCGCCAGCTTCACAATGTTCTCCACCGTAAAGCCAAACTTGGCCTGCAGCTTGTCAATGGGAGCCGATGCGCCGAAGGTATTCATCATCACCTTGGCGCCGGTTTGGCCTACATAACGATCCCAACCCAGCGGGCCTGCTTGTTCCACCGCGACCCTGGCGATGACAGAGGGCGGGAAGACGCTGTCGCGATACGCCTGGTTCTGATCTTCAAACAACTCCCAGCTCGGCATTGAGACCACGCGAGCTGCAACGCCTTGCGCTTTCAATTGCTCGAAAGCTTCCACGACCAAACCCACTTCACTGCCCGTAGCGATCAGAATCACCTCAGGCTCACCGTCTTTTGCATCGGCTAGTATATAAGCGCCTTTCGCCAATCCTTCCGCCGACGCGTATTGCGTGCGGTCCAGCGTGGGCAGCGGTTGTCGCGAGAGCACGATGCACGAGGGGCGACTGGTTTGCGCCAAGGCGATTTTCCAGGCCTGTGCGGTTTCATTCGCGTCGCCGGGGCGCAGTGTCAGCAAGCCGGGTGTTGCGCGAAGCTGGGTCAATTGCTCGATAGGCTGGTGAGTCGGGCCGTCTTCGCCAACGCCAATGGAGTCGTGGGTGAAGACGAAGATCACCGGCAACTCCATGATCGATGCCAAGCGAATCGGCGGCTTCATGTAATCGCTGAACACCAGAAACGTCGAGGTGTACGGCCGCACATAAGACAGCGCCATGCCGTTGGCAATCGAGCCCATGGCGTGTTCGCGAATACCAAAGTGCAAGTTGCGGCCGCTGTAATTTTCGGCGGAAAAACTCCCGGCCCCGTCGAACGTCAGGTTGGTTTTGGTCGAAGGTGACAAGTCAGCCGATCCGCCCAGCAACCACGGAATCTTCGCTGCAAAGGCATTGAGAACCTTGCCGCCAGAAGCACGCGATGCGATGCCTTTGGCGTCGGCCTCGAATGCCTGCAAATCGTCCTGCCACTGATCGGGCATTTCGCCGGAGCGCATGCGTCGTAGCTCATCGGCCAGATCGGCTTGTTGTTCTTCAAGCGTATTGAGCGCGCTTTGCCAGGACTCATAATCGCTGGCGTTGCGCTCGATCAAGGCGTCGCGGAGCCAGGTACGTGCGTCATCAGGAACAAGGAAGCTGGAGTTTTCATCCCAGCCATAGGCCTTCTTGGTCAGCTTGATTTCATCGTCACCCAGCGGCTCACCGTGCGCCGCTGCGGTGTTGTGTTTGTTTGGCGAGCCATAGCCGATCACGCTGTCGACCACGATCAGGGTCGGCGCGTCATCGGTGCGTTTGAACACCTCGATGGCGCGTGCCAGCGCTTCGGTGTCGTTGGCGTCTGCCACATGCAAAGTGTTCCAGCCATAGCCTTCAAAGCGTGTTTGCACGTCTTCGCTGAAAGCCAGCTCGGTGTGACCTTCGATGCTGATGGTGTTGTTGTCGTAGATCCAGCACAGATTGGAAAGCTTCAGGTGTCCGGCCATGGACGCCGCCTCGGCGGTCACGCCTTCCATCATGTCGCCGTCACCGCACAGCACGTACACGTTGTAATCGAACAGCGTGCGCTGCGGCGCATTAAAACGTTCACCCAGCCAGCGCTCGGCCATCGCCATACCGACGCTATTGGCGCAGCCCTGACCAAGTGGACCCGTGGTGGTTTCCACGCCTGTGGTCATGCGGTATTCCGGATGGCCCGGAGTTTTAGAGTCCATCTGGCGAAACTGTTTGATGTCCTCCAGGCTCACCGCTGGTTTACCCGAAGGCTTGCCGTGCTCATCGATTTCCACGACCCCTGCCAGATGCAGCAGGGAGTACAGCAACATGGAGGCATGACCGACCGACAGCACGAAACGGTCGCGATTTGGCCAGTCCGGATGTTCAGGGTGGTAGCGCAGAAACTGGTTCCAGACGGTGTAGCCCACAGGGGCCAGCGCCATTGGCGTGCCTGGGTGGCCAGAGTTGGCCTTCTGCACGGCATCCATGGCCAGCGTGCGAATGGTGTTGATACAGAGTTGGTCGCGTGCGGTGCGTTGTTCGCTGGAAAAAGACGAGCCCATTGAATTTACCCTCAGTGACGTGCTGCTGAACATCCAGATAAGTGTGGAGCGCAGCCAAGGGCGGTTTGTTCCTTGTAATTTGAGGCTGTCCGATGGCCATTACGGCCCAACCTTAACTGAACATTAAACGGTTCAGCTTTTGTGCGGTCGGTCGCGAACCATATACCTCAATGGCATTCGAAGCAGGGAGCGGCGTGTATTACGCAGTAGCCCATGAGGTAATCGTTTTGAAGCAAGCCATCATCGACAAGTACCGATTTCTGATCAAAACCATTGGTTACGTGGGCTGGTCACTGTTCTGGCTGTTGCTGTGGGACATCGTGGTTACAGCCGACTTCATGCTCTTCCTGGAGCGCAAGATCAGTCTGCCCTCCATGCCGTTGACCTTGCTGGCGTCGGCCCTTGTTGTTCTCACCAGTTTCCGTAACTCCAGCGCCTACAACCGCTGGTGGGAAGCGCGCACCTTGTGGGGTGCGCTGGTTAACAACTCCCGCAGCTTCGCCCGTCAGGTGCTGACGCTGGTCGAGGATGACGACGAACTGAATCCCGTGAAAGCAGTGTTGCTGCGTCGCCATGTGGCCTTCGTGAAATGCCTGTCTGCACATCTGAAGGGTGAATCCTGTGACGACGAAGTACAGTCATTGATAACCCGCGAGGAATACGCACGCAGGCACGAAACCAACAACTTCCCCAACGACATACTTAATACGTCGGCTGCACTGTTGGCCAAAGAGTACAAGGCCGGCCGTCTGGACAGCATCCGTCTGGCACGTCTCGAATCGACAATGGTGGAGCTTTCTAACTGCCAGGGCGGGATGGAGCGTATCGCCAATACACCGCTGCCTTACCCTTACGTGGCGTTCCCGCGTTTGTTCATCAGCCTGTTCTGCGTGATCCTGCCCATTGGTCTGGTGGAAACGTTGGGGTGGTTTACACCGCTGGCTTCAACCGTCGTCGGCTTCATGCTGCTGGCCATTGAAAAGATCGGTACCGACCTGCAGAGTCCATTCAAAGCCAGCGAACATGAAATCCAGATGACCAAGCTGTGCGAAAACATCGAGCGCAACCTGGACTCCATGCTTCGGGATGCGAAGGTTGAGTGCACGGTTTAAGACAATATGTGATTTTTCCGTAGGACCGGCTTTAGCCGGGAGAGGGGCTGTATATTCTCTGAATTTGCATCGTCAGAAATAATGTTCTCCCGGCTAAAGCCGGTCCTACGGGTATGCGTTTACGGCACAGATGGTGATCTATCTGATGCACCGCGATCGCTGCCTCGCGGTGCTCGTGAGCTCCTACAGATCAGGGTGGTATCAAGAAATTCGCTTCCAAAACGCATCCGCCTCGGCATTCCTGTTACCCCGCCAGCGCACCAGAATCACCTCCAGGTGATCGGACTCCATTTCTGGATACAGGCGCACCAGCTCTTTACGTTCAATCAACGGCGCAACCATCGTGTGTGGCATGCAGGCCACGCCGTGTCCGGCAGCCGCCATCGGCTTCAAAGCTTCCGATACTGTCGCTTCGAATACCCGGCGCAGGCGGTGTGGTTGTGGGTGGCGTTTGACCTGTTTGTGCGACAGATCATGCAGTTGCGCGCTGCGGGCATAGGTCAGCCACGGGATAGGGGCTTCTGAGTTGGCGCAGCGAGCTGCCACTTCTGGCGTGGCGACCCAGTAGAGTTCATCGTGGCCCAGCGACAGCTCTTCGAATTCGCTTTGCCGGGAGTAGGGCTCGGTCTGGGCATCGCGATAGAACAGGATGAAATCGCAGCGTCCGGACATCAGCGCCATGTAGTAATCATCGGTACTGCGGTAGCCCGTATCGATGCGGGTGAACATCGGCGTTTCGGCGGAGGAGAACTGGCTGATCCAGTCCGGAAAGAAATTGCAGCCCAGGGTATGCAGCGAGGCAAAGGTCAGGGGGCGGTCAATGATCTTCACGCTTTGCTCGCAGTCTCGCGCCAGACGTACCAGCTCCGAGGCATTTGGCAACAGCGCCTCACCGGCAGCCGTTAGCCGGATGGGATTTTTGCTGCGATCTATCAGCGTCGCGCCCAAGCGCGTCTCGAGCAACTGGATGCGTCTGCTCAGCGCCGATTGCGATGAACCGCGCATGCTGGCAGCGGCGGTAAACTTGCCCGTATCGGCCAGGGCCAGAAAGTCTTCGTACCAATCGATATCCATAGTTATTCCAAAATTCGATAGCGCGACCAGCATAGTGGATCAACAGTCGCTAACGCATGCGGGTTTTGTATGGCTATTGTGCAGGTAATCGCCACCTGCCGATCCATCGTGGTTCATCCATAACTAGAAAAATCTGTCGTAGAAGGGGCAATGCTATGCAAAAACGGAATGGCCTTAAGACTTTCCTCAAGTCTTCAATGTTGCTGATCAGCCTGGTGGGTGCGGCGGCTGCGCAAGCCGGTGTGCTGGAAAAGGTCAAGGCGCACGGCGCTGTGCGTTGTGGCGTTGCCAGTGACAAGCCAGGTTTCTCCCTGATTGACGACAAGGGCCAATGGACCGGCATGGACGTTGACCTCTGCCGTGGCGTAGCAGCAGCTGTGTTGGGCGACGCGAGCAAGGTTGAGTACATCGCGACCACCGGCAAGAACCGTTTCACTGCATTGGCCTCTGGCGAAATCGACGTGCTGTCCCGCGCGACTTCGTGGACGGCCGACCGCGTTGCCAGCCTCGGTGTGGATTTCACCACCGTCTGGTTTTACGACGGCCAGGGCTTCATGACCCACGCCAAAGATGGCATCGAGAAGCTGACTGACCTCGACGGCGCAACCTTTTGCCTGTCACCGGGCACCACGTCGGAACAGAATCTGGACGACTATTTCAGCCAGCGCGGCCTGACTTACAAGACCGTGATCATCGAGAAAAGCCCTGAGTTGTTCGCTGCCTTCCAGAGCGGTCGTTGCAACGCAATTTCCAATGACTTATCAGGCCTTGCTTCGCGTCGTGCCGTCATGAACAACCCGCAAGACTATGCGTTGCTGCCTGAAGTGATCTCCAAAGAGCCGTTGGGTGCTTACGTTGCCCAAGGCGATACCGTGTGGCGCAACATCGTGACCTGGACCGCCTATGCGCTGATGACTGCTGAAGAATTCGGCATCACCTCGGCCAACGTCGATGAAATACGCGCTAAAAAAGGCGGTTCGGCAGACGTGGCTCGTTTGCTGGGTACTGAAGGCAGCGTAGGCAAGGCGTTCGGCATGGATAACGACTGGGCGTTCCGCGCCATCAAGCAGGTCGGCAATTACGCTGAAATCTATGACCGTAACCTCGGCGAAAAAACCATTCTGAACTTCCCCCGTGGCCTTAACCGCTCGTGGAAAGATCAGGGTCTGCTGTACGCGCCACCTATCCGCTGATCGCGTCACTCTCCAACGGAATTATCTTCATGTGGACCCAACGCTTGCAGAACGCTCGAGTGCTGAGCGTGCTGCAGCAAGGCCTGGTTCTGGCCATTGTTGCAGCTGTGTTTTACGTGCTGGCGCACAACGCCAGTCTCAATTTGAAGGCGCTGAATATCGCCTCCGGTTTTGACTTCCTGTCACAGCGTGCCGGTTACGACATCAGCTTCAAACTGATCGACTTCACCCCCAACGACAGCTACGGCCGTGCGTATCTGGTGGGGTTGCTCAACACCTTGCTGGTCTCGGTAATGAGCGTTGTGACAGCCACCGTCGTGGGCGTGGCGTTGGGGCTGTGCAAGGTTTCCGAAAACTGGCTGATCAACCGCCTGGCGGGCGCGAGCATCGAATTTCTGCGCAACGTGCCGCTGGTGGTGCACTTGGTCTGGTGGTACGGCCTGGCCTTGGCGTTACCCGGCGTAAGGCAGGCGGTTTCGATTTTCGATGTTGCTTATCTGAGCAACAGCGGTCTGATGTTGCCATGGCCTGAACAAGGCTCGCTGGTGGGCTGGGGCCTGGCATTAATGGCGTTGGGCGCTTTGCTCGGTTTGATCGCCTGTCGCTTTCGTGATGCCAAGGCCAAATGGCGCAGTTTTACGCCTCGACGCTGGCCGCTGCTATTGGCGGGCGCGGTGCTGTTGCCGCTGCTGGTGTATGCCCTGAGCGACGCGCACTGGCACTGGGAAGTCCCGGTTGCCAAAGGCTTCGGCTTCAAAGGTGGTGTAGCGCTGGTGCCGGAACTGCTTGCCTTGTGGTTGGCGTTGTCCTTCTACAGCGCCAGTTACATTGCTGAAATCGTTCGTGGTGCCATTCAGTCGGTACAGCGCGGCCAATACGAGGCCGCCAAGGCACTGGGCTTCGAATACGGGCCGACCATGCGTCAGTTGATCGTGCCGCAAGCGATCTATCCGATGATCCCGCAGGTCACCAACACCTACCTGAACATCGTCAAGAACTCCTCCCTGGGCGTGGTCATCGGCTTCATGGAAATGGTCTCGTCGACCGGTGGCACCACGTTGAACCAGACCGGCCAGGCCATTGAGTGCATCGCTCTGGTCATGGGCACGTACTGCGTGATGAGCCTGCTGATTTCCATTGCGATGAACATCTACAACCATCGCATCGGTCAGCGAGGCCATTGAGGATGAACATGATTAATCAAGCATCCCCTGCGCGCCTGCCGCCGACTAAACCATTGCCGGTACGAGTCCGGGAGTGGACGCGCGAGCATCTGTTCCCGAGCGTCGGCCATGGCCTGCTCACCGTTGCCGTACTGGCGCTGCTGTTGTGGTGTATTCCGGCAGCGCTGAACTGGCTGGTGTTCGATGCCACGTTCGTCGGCACTGCGCGCACTGACTGCAATCCGCACGGCGCGTGCTGGCTGCCGATTACCCAGCGCTGGAACCTGTTCGTGTATGGCTTCTATCCAGAAGCCGAACGCTGGCGGGTCAATCTGGCCCTGTTTTTGGCGGTCTTCGCTTTTGTGCTGCTGTTTTTCAAGCGTCTGGATCGCCGCCTGCTGATTGGTTATCTGGCGCTGCTGCCGGTGGTCATGTGGTGGCTGCTCAAAGGTGGTGCAGGCTTGCCGGAGATTTCTTCGACCAAGTTTGCCGGGATGATGGTCACTGTATTTCTCGGAACGGTGGGCATGATCTTCGCGCTGCCGATTGGCATTTTGCTGGCCCTTGGTCGGCGCTCGAAGAAGCCCGTTATCCGCATCCTCAGTGTCATGTACATCGAGCTGGTGCGTTCGGTGCCGGTTATCTCGCTGCTGTTCATGGCCTCGCTGATGATCCAGCTGTTCCTGCCGCCGGGGTCTGCGTTCGACATCCTGCTGCGTGTGCAACTGGTGCTGATCCTGTTTACCGCTGCTTACATGGCCGAGACCCTGCGTGGTGGTTTGCAGAACCTGCCGAAGGGCCAATACGAAGCAGCTCAGGCGTTGGGTTTCGGCTACTGGAAAACCATGGGCCAGATTGTCCTGCCACAAGTCCTGAAACAGTCGATTGCGCCGCTGCTGACGCAATTTATCGGCCTGTTCAAGGAAACCACGCTGGTCATGATCGTCGGCGTGCTGGACATCGTCGGTATCGCCATGAGCACCGCCGCAGCGCCGGAATGGGTGGGCTATGGCCACGAGATCTACATTTTCCTGGCGATCTACTTCTTCGTCGTCTGCTTCGCACTGTCGCGCTATGCCCGGCACCTTGAAAAGAAACTGGAACAGAACCGCTCATGACTGATCATCGCGAGGCTGACGCAGCCCCTATCGTGCGTATCGAGCAACTGAACAAATGGTATGGCCAATCCCACGTTCTGCGGGACATCTCGTTATCGGTCAAGCCGGGCGAGAAAGTGGTGATTTGCGGTCCTTCGGGGTCGGGCAAATCCACGTTGATTCGTTGCATCAATCAACTGGAGCAGCACCAGCAGGGCACCATCGAAGTGCTCGGCGAAGTGCTGGATGGCAACGTGAAACGCCTGGAGCGCATCCGTCGACAAGTCGGCATGTGCTTCCAGCATTTCAACCTGTTCCCGCACCTCACTGTGCTGAAGAACTGCACACTGCCGCAAACTTCCAACCTCGGTGTGCCGGAGAAGGAAGCCATTGAGCGTGCTCTGGCCCTGCTCGACAAAGTGCGCATGCGCGATCACGCCAACAAGTTTCCATCGCAGTTGTCCGGCGGCCAGCAGCAGCGCATCGCGATTGCTCGTGCGTTGTGCATGCAGCCCAAGGTCATGTTGTTCGATGAGCCGACCTCGGCGCTGGACCCGGAGATGATTGCCGAAGTTCTGGAAGTCATGACCGGTCTGGCTCAGGAAGGCATGACGATGATTTGCGTCACTCACGAAATGGGCTTCGCCCGTAAAGTCGCTGACCGTGTCGTGTTCATGGATCAAGGTGAAATCGTCGAGCAGGCGACCCCGGATCGTTTCTTCTCTGCGCCGGAATCCGAGCGCACCCGCCGTTTTCTCAATCAAATCCTCGACCATGGAGTCCACGCGTGATGGCCAACCCTATTGCAATTGCTCTGCACGGTGGGGCGGGCGTACTGACTCCAGGCTTGCTGACGCCGGAAGATGAAACGGCCATTCACGAGGCTTTGTTACGTGCACTGAAAGCGGGTCTGACGTTTCTCGAGCAGGACGGCAGCAGCCTGGATGCAGTGCAGGCAGCGGTTATCGAGCTGGAAGAGTGCCCGTGGTTCAACGCTGGTAAAGGTGCCGTATTCACCCACACCGGTGATCACGAACTGGACGCTGCAATCATGCACGGCGCTAACCGCGAGGCGGGTGCTGTGGCGGGGATTCATTTCGTTCGTAACCCGATTCTGGCTGCTCGTGCAGTACTGGAGCACAGCGAGCATGTTTTGCTTGCGGGCGTCGGCGCTGATGCTTTCCTGGAAACACAGAATCTGGAGCGTGTCGCCAACGACTGGTACGACACGGATCTACGTCGCCGTCAGTGGCAGACTCAGCTTCAACAGCCCAACAGCGTGTCGCTTGAGCCGGGCGGCGTCGACAAGAAGTTCGGCACCGTGGGTGCAGTGGCCCTGGACCGTCACGGTCATGTGGCAGCGGCGACGTCTACTGGCGGGATCACCAACAAGCGTTTCGGACGTATCGGCGATTCGCCATTGATTGGCTCTGGTACCTGGGCAGACGACCGCAGTGCAGCTATTTCTGCGACAGGCCATGGCGAATACTTCATTCGCACCGTGGTAGCCCACAACATCGCTTCCCGCGTGCTGCTGACTGGCGAAACGCTCAACACGGCCTGTGACACAGTCGTGTCAGGTGAGTTGAAAGCCATGGGTGGCAACGGCGGAGTGATTGCAGTATCCCCAACCGGAGAAACCGCATTGAGCTTCAACACGCCGGGCATGTACCGCGCGTGGCGTGATGAGCAGGGTGGTTTGCATACCGCGATTTATGCGGCGGATGATCGTCTGCATCTGGGCGCGTAAATACGGTAGGAGCCAACTTGTTGGCGAGGCGATGGTCCTGTGTCACCAGAGCTATCGCCTCGCGAACAAGTTCGCTCCTACCGGCTATGGTGCTGCGCTTAACGCAGCTCCCCGCACAGGTCCACTTCAACCAGACGCCGTACTTCAGCCAGCGGCAAGCCTGTACCCAACAACAGGTGCAGCTTGCCCAGCGTTGCTTCACGCGTCATGCCGCCACCGGACAGCACGCCTGCACCGCGCAGGCGGCTGCCTGCTTCGTAGACGTCCAGTTCGACGCCGCCTTCATGGCACTGCGTGATTGCAACGACGCAAATGCCTTGCTGGTGGGCGCGCTCCAGGCTGCTCAGGAAAGCCGGATCATCGCTGGGACCGGTGCCACTGCCGAAGCATTCAAGCACCAGACCCTGAATGCCGCTGTCGATAACGGCGTTCAACTGGGCTGCGCCTATACCCGGGAACAACGGCAGGATGGCCACATTGGCTGCGACTTTAGGCAGGCGATAATCCAGCTGCGCAGGATGCGCGGCAGGGGTTTCGCCGCTGTGGGCGCGGTTCAGCGCTGCGAACGGATGGCGACCGAAGCTGCGAATTTTCGCGCAGCGGGTCGGCGCCAGCAGTTCGCCGTGGAAGTACAAATGCACGCCCGACGTCAGACCTTTACCCAGCGCGACCAGTGAGCCGTTGACGTTTTCCCACGCATCGCTGTCCGGGACGCCAGCAGGCAGCATTGAGCCGGTAAACAGCACCGGAGCAGCAAGCCCTAGCAGCTGGAAGCTCATGGCTGCGGCGCTGTACGCCAGTGTGTCAGTGCCGTGAAGGATCAACACCGCGTCGCAGCCATCGACATCAACTGCGTCGATGACCGCTTCGCGCAGACGCAGCCAGTAAGCCGGTGTCATGTTGGCGCTGTCGATCAGCGGTGCCATCTCGCGAAAGCGCCACTGAGGCACCACCAGATCAGGCAATTCGGCCAGTTGCCCGGCCATGCGTGCCTCGAAACCCGATGCAGGCGCCAGGCCGTTGGCGCTGGCCTGCATGCCGATGGTGCCGCCGGTATAAAGAACCATCACTCGCTGAGCGGTTTTTGGCTGTTCATGAGTCATGGTTCTTCTCCGGTATGACAGTTGCTATCAGGCTTGAGTAGCAGGCTTTGCCGTGGCCTCAACCGGGTTGACCGGTGTCTGGTCAGGGTTGGCAGGCCATGCAGTGCGGTCCAGATCCAGATCCGGGAATTGGCTCGAATCGAATACTGGAGTCTTGATGCCCGCCTTACGTTGCGCATCGTAGTCGCGCAGGATGCGCATGGCGACTTTGAACAACATTGCCAGGGCGATCAAGTTGACGAAGGCCAGCAGCGTCATGGTGATGTCGGCGAAGGCAAACACAGTGTTGAGATCAACGACGGCGCCCCAGAGGATCAGCACCAGCACGAACACCCGATAGCCGACGATGGCTTTCTTGCTCTCGCCCACCAGGAAACGCAGGCTGTTTTCGCCCAGGTAGTAGTTGTAGAGAATCGAGGTGAAGACGAACAGTGCCAAGGCAACGCTGATGAAGATACGGCCCCAGTCACCGACCACGGCTGCCAGCGAGTTCTGTGCCAGAACAATACCGTTGCCGCTGTAGCCCACGTCGTAAATGCCCGAGAGCAGAATCAGCAGCGCGGTGCAGGTGCAGATCACAAAAGTATCGAGGAACACGCTGAATGCCTGAACCACACCTTGTGAAATCGGGTGCTCGACCTGTGCAACGGCAGCCACGTTCGGCGCACTGCCCAGACCGGCTTCGTTAGCGAACACGCCGCGCTTCACGCCCATGACGATTGCGCTGCCGATCAGGCCGCCAAAAACCGGGTCCAGACCAAATGCGCTTCTGACGATAGTCGCCAGCATGGCTGGAACGTGGTCGATCTGCAGGACGATGACGTAGATGGTCACAGCGATATAGATCAGGGTTTTGACCGGTACCAGAAGGTCGGAAATCGCTGCGATACGCTTGATGCCACCGACGAATGCAAGGCCGAGCAGCACAACCAGGCAGATGCCGGTGGTCATGGTGTCGATGCCGAACGCGCCTTTGAGGGAGTCGGTGACTGCGTGGGATTGCAGGCCGTTGAAGGCAAAACCGAAGGTCACCAGCAGCAACAGTGCCATGACCATACCGAGCCAGCGCTTACCCAGACCATGCTGGATGTAATACGCCGGACCACCACGGAACTGGCCTTCGGAGTCTTTGCGTTTGTACAACTGAGCGAGTGAACACTCGATGAAGCTGCTGGCCATGCCCACCAGTGCGGTGACCCACATCCAGAACACGGCGCCCGGGCCGCCCAATGTTACGGCGATACCGACACCGGCAATGTTGCCTGCGCCGACCCGGCCTGCAAGGCTGAGCATCAATGCCTGGAAGGAACTGAGCTGGCCGGTGCTGTTGCGTAAACTATCCCTGAAAACAGCGAACATGTGGAAAAAGTGGCGAAACTGGACGAAACGCGAACGAATCGTGAAATAACCGCCGAGCCCTACGATCAGTACGATCAGCACTTTGCCCGAAAGGAAGTCGTTAATGACTTCAAGCATTGGAGAATCCTCGCTGTTGTTTTTAGGGGGCGCGCACTATACCGGTGCGCTCGTCTTGCGTCTGCAATACTTTTCCTTTCCAGTGCAGCGATACGTCCTTGTTGTTTTTGGCAGTGGGCGTTTTGCAGGTAAAAAAAAGGGTCCGGAGAGAATCGTCTCTGGACCCCCAAAAGGGGTGAGGAGTGTCTAGGTCCTCAACACCTGGTGAGCATGTAGCTGTCGAGCATTTGCATCAGGCCTTCAATGGGACCAGGCGCGGGGCAATCATGTTTTCAGGTCGCAGGATGTCGTCGAGCATAGCGTCGTCGAGCAAGCCTTCTTCGCGAACCAGTTCCAGTACGCCTCGGCCGGTTTCCAGCGCGATACGGGCGATACGGGTGGCGTTTTCATAACCGATGTACGGGTTCAGTGCGGTGACCAGGCCGATGGAGTGCTCGACCAGTTCGCGGCAACGCGCTTCGTTGGCGGTGATGCCGACGATGCAGTGCTCGCGCAGCATGTCCATGGCGCGTTGCAGCAGGCGGATCGAATCGAAAATCTTGTAAGCGATCAGCGGCTCCATCACGTTGAGCTGCAATTGACCGCCTTCGGCTGCCATGGTCAGTGCCAGGTCGTTGCCGATGATTTCGAAGGCAACCATGTTGACCGCTTCCGGGATAACCGGATTGACCTTGCCGGGCATGATCGAGCTGCCTGGCTGACGCGCTGGCAGGTTGATTTCGTTGATGCCGGTGCGTGGGCCGCTGGACAGCAGGCGCAGGTCGTTGCAGATCTTCGACAGCTTGACGGCGGTACGCTTGAGCATGCCGGAGAACAGCACGAAGGCGCCCATGTCGGAAGTGGCTTCGATCAGGTCGGCCGCTGGAACCAGTGGTTGGCCGCTGATGATCGCCAGACGGTCAACGGCAAGCTTCTGGTAGCCAGGGTCGGCGTTGATGCCGGTGCCGATGGCGGTACCGCCCAGGTTCACTTCGGTGAGCAGTTCTGGTGCCAGGCTGCGCAGACGGTTCAGGTCTTCGGTCAGTGTAGTGGCGAAGGCGCGGAATTCCTGACCGAGGGTCATCGGCACAGCGTCCTGCAACTGGGTACGGCCCATTTTCAGGACGTGGTTGAATTCCTGGCCTTTGGCGGCGAACGCTTGAATCAAGCTGTCGAGGCTGGCCAGCAGAGCGTCGTGACCTAGCAGCAGACCCAGACGAATGGCCGTCGGGTAGGCGTCGTTGGTCGATTGCGCCATGTTGACATCGTTATTGGGGTGCAGTTGTTTGTAATCGCCTTTCTCAAAGCCCATGGCTTCAAGAGCAATGTTGGCGATGACTTCGTTGGCATTCATGTTGGTTGAAGTGCCAGCGCCGCCTTGAATCATGTCCACCACGAAGTGTTCGTGGAAATCACCGCGAATCAGACGAGCACAGGCTTCGCTGATCGCTGCATGCTTGGCCGCATTGAGGTGGCCCAACTGATGGTTTGCATCAGCGGCTGCCTGTTTGACCATCGCCAGGCCGACGACCAGCTTCGGGTAGTGGGAAAGCGGAACGCCGGAAAGGTGAAAATTGTTCACCGCTCGCAACGTCTGAATACCGTAATACGCGTCAGCAGGTACTTCGAGAACACCAAGCAGGTCTTTTTCGGTGCGCGATGATGCAGGCGAGGACATGATAGAGATAGTCTCAAGAAAGGCACGGACAATGCCGGAACGCCGCCGATACTGGTCTCTACGGTGATTTTTGACCAATGCTGTTACATACTGGGCCATGCCGAAACGGCATAATGCAGATGTGACGCGATAGGTGTTACTGGCGTGTATATACATTTCCGGCGGTTAGCAGGGTCTTTGTGAGCAAATTACAGCTACCTGATTTGGAATACTCTTCTGTAGGAGCGCACGAGCACCGCGAGGCCGCGATGGCGTCCTGTCTGATACATCGCCAT